>CAZUAB010000018.1:0-26060 GCA_964617795.1 uncultured bacterium | reverse complement strand
CGGCTTGGTGGGCATCCAGCCCTGAGGCGCGGCAGGTCCGTCGGGGCTGGACCCGCTGGCAGCGGCGGGGTACACTGATGGTGCGTACGGGCCGCCGTTTCGGGCCCTGTCGCGAGGATGGTTCGCATGACCCGCAAAAGCTGGGACGAATACTTCATGGACATCGCCGAAGTTGTCTCCACGCGGGCAACTTGCGATCGCAAGCGCGTTGGCGCCGTCATCGTTAGCGACAATCGGCGTATCCTGTCGACGGGCTACAACGGCTCCGTCGCCGGCGCGCCGCACTGCGACGAAGTCGGCCACGAAATACGCGACGGCCATTGTATCCGCACCATCCACGCCGAGGTCAACGCCATCAACCAGGCGGCCCGGCACGGCATCCGGCTCGAAGGCAGCAGCATCTACATCAATACCTTCCCCTGTTGGCGCTGCTTTCAGCAGGTGGCCAACGTCGGCATTCGCCGCGTGGTTTTCGCCGAATCCTACCGCATCGACGAATTGGTGACCCGTACGGCCGGCGAACTGGGGATCATGCTGGTCGAACTGCCCAAAATCAGTGCGGGGGAAGGCGAGCCTGCATGAGCTCGGGGCAGCTGGGTGCCGGCCGATTCCGATCCACAGCGCGGTTGCGACATTAACCATGACGGCCGAGGGGCAGCATCCGGCAGATTCGGTGCGCATCGTGATTGCCGACCCGCACGTGGTCGTGCGGCGTGCGCTGCGGATCCTGCTGGAGTCGTTACCGAACCGACGTTACCGCGTTGTTCAGGAAACATCGTCTGGTGACGACGTGCTGCGGTTTCTGCGAACGGCGCCGGCCGATGTGCTGATCACCGAACTCGTGTTGCATGGTCTGCATGGACTCGAGCTTCTCCGTGCCGTTGCCGATCAGCAACCGGGCTTGCGTACGATCGTGCTAAGCGGTTCGAGCGAGCACCATTACGGTGTGCGGGCAATCGCAATCGGCGCCTTGGCCTATCTGTCCAAAACCTGTACGCCCGAGGAACTGGCAGAAGCGATCGAGGCCGCATTGCTCGGGCGGCGCTATCTGACGCGGCTGGTCGAGGGCGCCATCATGGCGCAGCTTGGTCGCCCCATCGACCCACTGCCGCACGAGGGCCTGTCTGACCGCGAACTGCAGGTGTTCCAATTGGTCATCCGCGGCGAGCGCAGCCGCGAAATCGCGCGGCGCCTACGGATTGCACCATCCACGGTCAGCACACACCTCAAGCACATCCAAGCCAAACTGCACGTGACGTCGGTCGGCGAACTGATGCGCTACGCCCTCGAGAACCGCTTGCTTTGAGGGCAATCGAACAAATTCGATGGCGATTTCGACGCTGTCCCATTTCGCCCGGCCCGCGGTTTTGGCACGATAACAGCCAGGATGAGGATGCCCGTGGGGGTGCGACGTGAGTCGCGGTGTGTGGCATCTGTGGCGGTTGCCGGGTGGGGCCCGGGTCGGAGTTTCTCCGACTCGGGCGTGGTTTTTTTGGGGGCCTGCTATGATCGAAGCAGGTGCGCCGGCGGCGGGCGCCCAAGGAGGTTCCCGATGAGCAACCACCGTGCGTCCCTACTTGACCTCAGCGATCATCCCGGCGGTGCGCGCCTGATAGCGCTTGCCCGGCCCGATAAAAAAAACGCGTTTAACATCCGCATGGCGGTCGAATTGCGTGATGCCCTGGCGGCGGCCGAGGCCGACGACGCAGTTCGTGCCATTTTGCTGACCGGTAGTGATGGGGTGTTTTCGGCCGGTGCCGATATGGCCACCTTCGCCGGACGCGACGACGGAGATCCAGGCGACCTGCCGCTACTGGCCGGCTTGCATCGGCCGCTGCTGGAGTGCCGCAAACCGCTCGTCGCCTTGGTCAATGGCCCGGCCATCGGCATGGGCGTTACCCTGTTGCCGTACTTTGACATCGTCTGGGCTGGCGCCTCGGCTACGTTTGCAACCCCGTTCGTGCGACTGGGCATTGTCGTCGAGTTTGCTGCATCGTGGACGCTGCCGCGCCTGATTGGGCGCCAACGGGCCGCCGAATTGCTGCTGCGCGGCACGCCGATCGATGCCGCAACTGCGGCCGACTGGGGCCTTGTTGCCCGTGTGCTGCCCGACGATCGGTTGCTTGCCGAGGGGCTGACGCTGGCGGCCGACATCGGTCTAGGCGGCCCCCGCGCATTGCGCGAGACCAAGCGCCTGCTGCGGCTTGGTGAAGCCGAGCCGGACCGCGAGGTTCAGCTTGTGGCTGAACTCGAAGTCTTGGCGACCTGCTACGGCTCCGAGGAGCACATGGCGCAGGTACAGGCCTTCCTGGAGCGCCGGCGGGGCTAGGGCGGGTTCCGTCGCACCGGTCGCCCGCCTTAGCGCCCCGCACGACCCAGGGCGAGATTGAGGGCAAGGGTGGCCATGCGCGACTCGAAAGCGGCGGTGAGTACGGCGGCGCGTGCCTCCGCGGCGGCCAGTTGGCTCTCGCGTACATCGAAGGCGGTGGCGCGGCCAGCGGCCTGACGCGCCCGCGCAAGCCGCAACGTTTCGTCCGCCAAATCGCGGGCGCGTGCGGCAGCACGCACGCGTGCCGCCGCAACCTCGGCATCGCCCAGTGCGCGACGAATGTCGAGTGAGGCCTCGGCGGCCGCGGCCTCGGCGGCGATGTCGGCCATCACTGCCCGGGCTTGGGCGCTTTGGGCGCCACCGTGGATGGCCGCGTCCCAGAGCGTCCAACGAAGCCGCAGGCCGGCCCGCCAGCCCGCCAGCGCGTCAGCGACCGCGACCGACTGCCGGCTGTTTTGGGCTCCGTAGGCGCCAACCAGCGCCAGCCGTGGCCACCGCCCGGCGCCGACGGCTCGAGATGCCGCCCGCGCCGCGTCGGCACTGGCCTGCGCAGCCTGCAAAAGCGGCCGCTCGCTGCGCGCTTCCCCCAGCAGTTCGTCGAACGAAGGCGGCGGGGGCACGGTGGGCAAGACTTCCAAGCGTCCGATCAGTGCGGTGGGGCCCGTAAGGCCGGCTGGTGCATTCTCGGCGGTCGTGCCGAGCACGGCGAGGAATTCCTCCCAGGCCACGCGCAGGCTGCGCTGCGCCCCAAGTACCGCGGCCCGACGGTTGGCAGCGGCGGTGCGGGCACGCAGTACATCGAGCGCGGTTGCCGCACCACTGCGTTCTCGCACCTCTTCGAGTCGCACCGCTTCTTCGAGGACCGCCTCGGCGGCGACCTCAATGGCCAGCACTTCACGAGCCAGCGCCACGGACCAGAAGCGACGTTCGACCTCGACGGCGGTTTGGGCGCGGATTTCTTCCGCCCTAGCTCGTGCGGCGCGCAGGTCTGAGCCACCGGCAGATGCAGCAAACGAGCCGCCTCCACCAATCAGGTTTTGCTCCACCTCCAAAAATGCTGACCATGATTGGCGTAGGGCAAAGGCGACGCCGCCCGCACTGGGAATCAAGCCGTCGTCGAGCCACTGCAAATCGCTGCTTAGCGACAGCCGAGGCAGCAGACCCGCACGCGAAGCCGTCCGGCGTCCCCTAGCATCGTTGATTTCACCGTCGGCCGTGCGTACCGCAAAGCCGTTTGACAGCGCGTGTTCCACAGCCGCGGTGACCGTCCAAGCGGGGTAGGCTGGGGCCGCGCTGCCGACAAGTACGGCCACGGCAACCAGCGCGAACTGGTGCAGGGGCATCATTGCAAACTGTCCATTCGGCGGAGCCGGGCCGCCAAGCGGGCCGCACCGACGTACAGCAGCGGCACGACGACCAACGTCAAAAGGGTGCTTGTGACCATGCCGCCGACTACGACGATACCGAGCGGTCGCCGACTTTCGGCGCCGGCGCCGTAGCCAAGCGCAATCGGCAGGATCCCAGCGATCGTCGAAACCGCCGTCATCAAAATTGGGCGCAGGCGTAGCCGCGCTGCGTCAAGCATCGCTTCGACCGGTCCCAGCCCTTGACCACGCCGCTGATTGGCAAACTCGACAAGCAGGATCGCATTTTTGGTCACAAGTCCGATCAGCAGGATAAAGCCGATCATGCTGAACAGGTTGAGTGACATCGCAGGAATCCGAAAGCCGAGTGCAGAGAGTGCGCCGCTCTGGGCCGTCAGCCATAGGCCGAGGCCGTCGATACGGGCAACCAGCCATAGTGCAATCGTCGCACCGGCCAAGCCCAGCGGCATGGCCGACATGACGGTGAGTGGGTGGACGAAGCTCTCAAACTGCGCCGCCAAGGTCATGTACACAATCAAAATGGCCAGCAAAATGACAAACAGCATGTCGTTGCCGGTCTCGGCCAAGTCGCGCACCTCGCTGTCCCAGCGCCACGTCATGCCGGGCGGCAGCAGTGCCGGTAGCAGAGCCTCGGTGCGCGCGACCGACTCACCCAAAGACACACCATCGGGCCGCGCGTCGATCGAGGCCGAGCGGAGGCGGTCGAGACGCTGGATCGACGAAGGGCCAGCGACCTCGCGCATGTCGATAAGGCCCGATAGTGGGATGACGGATCCGTCCGCTGCGCGCAGAGTCAGTCCGCCGATGTCACTTGGCGCGGCGCGGTCTGCGCGTTCCAGGTCGACAATGACATCGTAGGATTTGCCACCGCGCTGAATACTGCTCATGGCGAGGCCACCAAAGAGCACCTGCAGGCTACGGGCGATCTCTGCGACGGACACGCCCAGTTGCGCCGCGCGGTTGCGGTCGATGGTGACGTCGAGCTGCGGCTTGTCGAGTTGGAAGGTCGGTCTTACGCCCACTAGGTAGCCTTCTTCACGCAGGGCATTGGCGACCTTCGTCGAGGTTTCGGCCAGCACATTAAGGTCGCCATGCTGCAAGACCAATTCCCAAGGCTGGCTACGCCCACCGCCGATCGCCTTGGGCAGCGAGACGATCGTCAGGGCGCCTTCGACCTCGTCGCGCAGCCGCTCGGCCAGACCCCCCGGGCCGCGTACCAAGGCTTGCGCCGACTTCCGGGGGCCGTCGGCAAGTCGCATGAAGACCATGCCTTCGGCCCCTTCGCCGGGACGGCTACCCGACATGGCGATCGCCGCAAAAAAGCCGGCGACTTCGGGAGTGTCCAGCAGGATCGCCTCGATCTTGCGCACCATGCGGTCGGTATACTCGGGGGTCGAGCCCCGCGGTGCAATGACGACGGAGAAGAGCCGTCCTTTGTCTTCTTCGGGCAGAAATTCGCTGTCGAGCCTCCAGAAGGCCAGCAGCCCGAGGAGCACGACCGCGGCTGTCACACCCACAGCACGTGCGGGCTTCGCCAGTGTACGCTCGAGCAGGGCGATGTAGCGGTTGGTGAAGCCGGCAAGACCGCGCTCAAAGGCGGCCTGCCAACGCGGCGCACGGTGGTCGGCACGGCGTTTTTTTAGTACCCGGGCCGCAACCGCGGGCGCCAAAGTCAGCGCGACAAAGGTAGACACGACGACCGAACCGGCCAGCGCCAAGGCAAATTCGACAAACAAGAGCCCCGTGGTGCTGGTCTGAAACGCCATCGGCACAAAGACGGCGACGAGCGAAATCGTCGTTGCAATGACGGCAAAGCCGATTTCACCCATGGCCGCTGTGGCCGCATCGAATGGCGGATCCCCGTCTTCGATGTGGCGATGCACGTTCTCCAATACGACAATGGAGTCATCGACGACCAATCCAATCGCCAGCACCAGCGCAAGCATGGTCACAATGTTGACCGAGAATCCCAGCACAAACAAGATCAGGAATGTGGAAATGACGGAGACAGGAATCGTCAGGGCGGGCACCAAAGTGGCACGGGCGCTGCCAAGAAAAGCGTAGATGGTCAGCACCACCAGCACGAAGGCCAGCACGAGTGTCCACGCAACATCACGTATCGATCGCTCTACATAGACGGACTCGTCGTAGGCCACAAAATGCGTAATGCTGTCGCCGTACTGGGTCATCAGCTCGGCGACAACAGCCTTGGCGCCCTGCGCAACATCGATCGTGTTGGCCTTGGATTGCCGGACGATGCCGAGTCCGACGGCGGGGCGACCTCGGTAGCGTGCGATCCCGCGTTCATCTTCGACGCCGCCGAACACATCGGCGATATCACCGAGTTGCACAACGTGCCCGCCGTGCCGTGCCACCGCCAGTTGTGCGAAGGCCTCCGGTGTGTCGAGTTGGCCAAGCGTACGAATGGCCAACTCACGTTCGTCGCCCTCGACGCGCCCGCTCGGCAATTCAACGTTCCACGCGGCCATCGCCCGATCGATGTCGCCGACCGTCAGTCCGTAGGCGGCCAGACGGTCGCGTTTGAGCCGCACGCGTACCGCGTATCGTTTGGCGCCCCCCACCATGATCGAGGATACCCCTGGTACGGTTTGCAGGCGCTCACGAAAGACATTTTCAGCAATATCCGTCAGAACAACGCGGTCGACCGTGTCGCTGTATAGCGCAATCCACATGATGGCGCGGGCGTCGGCGTCTTGCTTGGCGACGACCGGGTCGTAGGCATCCTCGGGCAGGCTACGGCGAACTCTGGCGACTCGGTCACGGACGTCGTTGGCCGCCAGGTCGATATCCCGGTCGGCAGTAAACTCGACGGTGATACTCGAGCTTTGCTCCCGGCTGTTGCTCGACAGCCGGCGAATACCTTCGATACCGTTGATAGCGGCTTCAAGCCGCTCGGTGATTTCGGTTTCGACGACTTCGGGCGCGGCGCCCGGATACAGCGTGGTTACATTGACGATCGGGGCATCAATGTCGGGCAGCTCGCGGACGGGTAGGCGACTGAGCCCGACGATGCCGAACACCACCAGCGCCAAGTTGAGCATGGTCGCCAGAACAGGCCGGCGAATACTGACGGACGACAGCTTCACCGAACGTTGGACGGTTCCTGGTCGCGTTCACGGACGAATACGCCCGGCCGCAGTTTTTGCTGGCCTTCGCGGACAACATGCGTACCGGCTGTGAGACCGGCGCCGAGGTCGGCAAATTCGTGATCCCGGGCAAGCACAACCACAGGCTGTGGGGCGGCTCGCCCCTCAGCGTCAATGGCCCACACCTGCACCGTGTCGCCACGGAACTCCAAGGCCGACGCCGGGATCCTCACCGCTGGTTGGCGACCAAGTTCAATGTGAGCCTCGGCAAACATGCCGGGGCGTAGGCGACCGTCCTCATTGGCAATACGACCGACGACGACGACGCTGCGTGTAGATGGATCGACGATCGGTGAGACGAACGCGATCACGCCGCTGACCGGATCCGGCCAGGCAGCCACGCGCACGTTGATGCGGCGCCCCGCCTTAAGGGCGGCCAGGAATCGCTCGGGAACCGTGGCCTCGATCTCCAACTCGCCGGTGTCGGTTAGCGTCGTGAGCAGTGTTCCGGGTGTGACCCATTGGCCTTCTGAGACCAGGCGGCGCCCCAGCGTGCCGGCAAACGGCGCCCGAACGCGGGCTTCGCGCATCCCGACACGGGCGCGTTCGACTTCGGCCTCGGCGGCGATCGCCGTGGCACGGCTGCGCTCAAGCTCATGGTCGGCAACGGCGCCTTCGGCAGCCAGCGCTTCGGCACGTATGAGGTCAAGGTGCGCAAGATCCCGCGCCGCTTCGGCTTCTTTGAGGTTTGCCGTTTGCCGTCGCGCATCGATGTCAAAGAGTGGCGCCCCAGCCGCAACACGGCTGCCTTCCCTGGCGTGAAGGGCCTCGACGAGGCCGGCTGCCTCGGCCTGTAACTCGACGTGGCGCACAGCCTTGAGCGAACCGACGAGTTGGACCGTTTGCGTAGCCTCGGTGGCCTGCGCGACGGCGCCGACCACCGTAACCGGGGGCGGCACAAGGGGTGGGCCGTCGGCGCAGGCAGCCGAGGTCAAAGCGGAGGCAAGGACGACGAGGCGGACGGCGGCTGTCGGTGATTTCGTGTTGTCAGGCATCGCTACATTATACGGGTGAGGTCGGGGAATGTCGCTTGGGCACGATGGTTGCAACGACGAATTGCAGACCCAAGCCCCCTGCGACTATCATGAGGTGGAATAAGCAGACATCAGAGAAAGGAGGTCGGAGATGAGCCGATCCGAAAAGTCGCTAGCCAAGGGGCGACCCAAGGTTCGTCAGGCAGTTCGTCGTGTGCTCAGCAAGGGCGAACGCGCCGAAACACACACGAAGGAGTGGCGCACGTATGCCGCTCCGTTCTTCACGATGCCGCTGAGCTGGCGTACGGCTGCCCCCGCGCAGGCTGCTGGCCACCATGCGGTACCCGCCGAGGTCCCGACCGAGGATCTCGAGCCCACTGAAAAACGACGCGCGTCCTGATGCGTCGGCGCTCGGTCGCGCTTCAGCGACCGAGCGCGGCTTCGATGTCGATGCGATTGCGCTGACCGAAATCGATCAATTCATCTACGAAGCGCTGAAGCTGCCCGCTGTATGCCCGGCAGGCCATAGTGGCGCGTTCGATATCGGCCAGCGCCACCTCGTCGCCGATCTTACGCAACCGTGCGAGTTCCTCTTTGCAGATCCGTCCCTGGATCTTCCGCCGCTCGATTTCCACGTGGATATTGGGTGCGTAGGGTTCAACCGTGCGGGCCGCCACCGTCAGACGCTGCAAGTGCAATTCGGCGCGGACACGGGCATCGTCGAGCGCTCCAATGCCCGCTTCCAGGCCATCGCTGCCGAATCGACGGAGGTCGGCCTTGAAGGCCGTGGCCTCGACTTCAGCCCGCTCCTGGGCCTTAAGTTTCTCTCGGGCGAGCGGGGTTAAGGGCGCCGGGACAGTGGTCGGTTGTGGCTGCCCCTCGGCCGCCGCTTCCGGCTCCGAGTGGGTGGTGCAGCTGGCCACAGCGGCGATGAGGACAAGGATTCCCACGGGGAATGGCGGCAAGTGCAATCTGTGTGTGGCGGATGTTTTCATGGGATCGTGGTCATGCAGGTCCCGGCACTTGTCAAGTGTCGTCGCCATGCCGGGTGGCTTGGGCTATACTGCAAACAGGAGACAGCGAGTGGCCGAGGACTGGTCAAAGCACGGGTTTTTACGCGTCGCGTTGGCTGCACCGACAACGGTGCTAGCGGATCCGGCGGCCAATGCGCATGCGCTTCAGGCCACCATGCGCGCGGCGGTAAGCCGCAACGCCTCGTTGCTGCTGACCCCCGAGCTTAGCCTGACCGGCTATTCATGCGACGATCTGTTCGCATCGGCGGCCCTGCTGGATGCGTGCGAGCGTAGCTTGGCAGAGCTTGTCGACGCGAGCGCGGATCTGCCGCTGCTCACGCTTGTCGGGGCGCCCTGGTTGTTGCCCGATGGCCGCCTGCTCAACACTGCTGTGGCCATCGCCCAAGGCCACGTGCTTGCCGTTATCCCCAAGCAAAACCTGCCGATGAGCGGCGAGTTCTACGAGCGGCGCTGGTTTGTGCCGGGGTCGGCCGCCGTGGCGGCGGTGCCCCATCGCCGCTTTGGGACGGTACCGATCGGCAGTGAGCAGTTGTTGATGATCGGCGGTGTCGGCGTTGGCGTCGAGATCTGCGAGGATCTTTGGGCGCCGCGGCCGCCATCCGTTGAACTGGCGCTGGGCGGAGCCGAGGTGCTGCTCAACCTGTCGGCCAGCACGGAACTGGTCGGCAAGGCGGCATGGCGCCGCGATCTGATTCGTGTGCATTCGGGGCGCCTGCACGCCGCCTACGTCTATGCCTCTGCCGGCCCTGGGGAGTCGAGCCGCGACAGCGTCTATAGTGGCCATCTGATCGTGGCGGAGGACGGTGATAGCGTGGCCGAAGAGCCGCCGCTGACGATTGAGCCGGCGCTACTTCTGGCCGATCTCGACATCGAGCGCCTGCGGCATGAACGTCGCCGCGATCAGACGTTTGCCGCGGCTGAACGCGGCCCGGCGCCATTGCGGATCGATGCGGGGCATCTACGCTCTTGGCATGACCTCGGACGCACCGTTTTGCGGCGCCCCTTCGTACCTGACGGCGCAGCGGATCGCCGCGCGCGCGTGCAGGAGATCCTGACCATTCAGGCGACTGCGCTGGCGCGCCGGCTGGACTCGGTAGCAGAGGGGCCGGCGCTGGTCGGTGTCTCGGGCGGGCTCGATTCGACCTTGGCGCTACTTGTCGTACGGCAGGCCGTGGTCCGCCTTGGCCGCAAGTTGGACACTGCTGTGCTGGCTGTGACCATGCCAGGACCAGGAACCAGCGAGCATACACTGACGTCGGCGCGGCAGTTGGTCGCGGCATGCGGCGTCGGCCTGCGCGAAATCCCGATTGGGGCCGCTGTGGCGGCGCATTTGGCCGACCTCGATCATCCCCCCGAGGCACGCGACGTGACCTTTGAAAATGCTCAGGCGCGTGAGCGGACGCAGATCCTTTTCGATTTGGCCAATCAGGTCGGCGGTATAGTCGTCGGCACCGGCGACATGAGCGAGCTGGCGCTGGGTTGGGCCACCTACAACGGCGACCACATGAGCGGCTACGGCGTCAACGTCGGTGTGCCCAAAACACTGGTGCGCGACATGATCGAGGTCGTGGCCGAAGCCGAGGGTGGCGGGCTTGCCGAGGTTTTGCTGCGCATTGCTGCTACGCCTGTTTCGCCGGAGCTCTTACCGCCCGAGGTCGATGGGGGCATCTCTCAGGTCACCGAAGCGCTTGTCGGGCCCTACGAGTTGCACGACTTTTTCTTGTGGCACTTGGTCCGGCGCGGCAGTCGCGTCGAACGCGTACTGGCGCTGGCTGAACATGCATTTTCGGGTGTGTATGACCGCCCGACGATCACGCGCTGGCTGCGGGTATTTCTACGTCGCTTCTTCAGCCAGCAGTTCAAGCGGACGACGCTGCCGCCGGGTCCCAAGGTCGGCTCGCTGGCGCTCAGTCCGCGTGCCGACTGGCGAATGCCTGACGAAGCAACGGCTGCGGCCTGGCTTGCCGCCTTGGACGGCGACTGAGACCCAACCGATGATTCGTCGCCACCTGACCCGATCCATGCAGCGCACCCCGCGCATCCGCATCGAAACCTTCGGCCTGTTTCTGCTGATGGCCGGTCTGTTGACCAGTTTCGAATTCGCCGTGTTTCATGTACAAACCGGCTGGGCAGCGGCCGGTCGCGTTTTCTGGCGACCCGAAATTTCGTTGGATGCCATGATTCCACTCGTGCCGGCTTGGATTTGGCCCTACTGGCTCTACTTCGCCTTCCTCGGCGTACCGATCTGGCTTGTGCGCAACCGCCAAGAGCTGGCCGAGCTTGCGGGCGGCGTCGTGTTCGTCCACTTGGTCGGCTTCGCGTTCTTCTTGCTGTGGCCGAGCGAGATGCCACGGGCACCGCTTCGTTGCAACTACGAAGAGCTGACCTGCGGGCTTGTCGGCGCCATGTATCTGCTTGATCCGGGCTACGGCGTGTTTCCGAGCTTGCACGTAGCGGCCAGCGTGTTTTTGGCCATGTTCGCCTTTCGGGCCAAATCTCCGTTGGCCTGGCCCGTACTCGTGTTTGCCGTTGTGGTGGTTGTTTCGACTTTGCTGGTTCGTCAGCACTATATTATTGACCTGCCGGCGGGCATGTTCCTTGCAGCCGTCGGTGGCCGGGCGGGCATGGCGCTCGGCCGTGTCGCGGCTTCGCGCGCGGGCTTTGACGCCGACTCGGCTCTTGACACGCAGGGCAGCCCCGGCTAGCGTGTTGGTATGAATATGGCGACCCCATATCAGGTCGAACTCGACGATAGCTGCGGTGCCCTGCATGTGATCCGCGTCCGGGGCCGTTCCTCCGGTATCGCGGACCTGCAGGCGCAGTTGCTCGATCCGCACGAACGAAAGCTACGCCAGCGTTCGTTGCACGCTGTGGTCTGGGACATGCGGGAAGCCAATACGCCGTCTCGCGAAACCCGGCAATACATGCAAGCGTGGCTGGCGGTTTATGAGCCGCTGATTGCCGAACACACCGTCGCCTCGGCTGTGGTCGCCCGTTCACAGGCGATGCGCCTGATGATGTCGGCGTTGTTCGTGCTGCAGCCGCCACCGGCCAAGAACTACCGCGTGTTCGCCCAGATCGGTGCAGCGTTGCGCTGGGCGGCGCGTGGCCTGGATCAGGCCGGCGTCGCCTACGACAAAGGGCGCTTCGATGCGCTGCTGCAGCGCGAAAGCGGCGGCGGCACATTGGCCATGCTGGCCTGATCGATCCAATGCATCGCCGCGGGGTCTCATCGTCCGGCAGCGCCGTCTTGGCTCTCGTCGTCGGCCTGGCGGCCTTCGGCGGTCTGGCCGTCGGCGGGTTGGCGGGTGGGCAGACGCGCTGGTTCGAGCGCGCCGTGCTGTATTGGCCTGCACCCATGGCACGCCACATTGAGGATCTGCGCTGCGGCGAGACCCCGATCGAGCAGCTTCGAATCAAGACGGCCGACGGTGTCGACCTGTCGGCGTGGTGGCTGCCGCCGCGGGCGCCGACCGAGCCCGTCGTGCTCTATCTGCACGGCAACGGCGCCAACCTGTTGACCCGCGGCCCTTGGATTTGCCGCCTGCGCACTTTGCCTGCCGGGGTGCTCGCCATCGACTGGCGGGGCTACGGTTCGAGTGGCGGCGTACCTTCCGAAGACGGGCTGCTAGAGGACGCCCGTGCGGCCTGGCGTTTCCTGCAGAAGCAGCGGGGCATCGCGGCTGACCGCATTGTCATTTACGGCAAGTCATTGGGCGGGGGGCCGGCGAGCGCACTGGCTGCCGAGACGACGCCGCGGTTGCTCGTGCTGCAATCCACGTTTACGAGTCTGCCCGCGCTGGCCCGAAAGCTGTTTGGTCGTCCGGTGGCCGCGCTCACCGTCAGTCGTTTCGATGTCCTCGGCGCACTCGCCGCGGTCCAGGCGCCCGTGCTGATCTTGCATGGGACCCGTGATGCGCTTGTACCGCCGGCCATGGCCGCACAACTGGCGACAGCGGCGGCAGATGCGCGCTTGGTGTTGCTGCCGGCTGCCGATCACAACAACCTGACGGCCCTGTATCCGCAGCGGGTCCTCGACGAGTGGCGCCGGCGGCTTGTCGAGACGGCCGCAACTCAAAAGTAGCGCAGCACCCGCAGCCAGCCCGAGGGGCCGATGCCCTGCAGCACGGCTTCGCCCTCGATGCCCCAGTCGTCTAAAGGGACCCAGCGGATGATGGCGTCGGCCTCAGGGATCACCTGCGGCGTCTGCCAGGGAAACCAGCGCCAGGCGCCGTTCAGCATGAACGTCGCGGCGGGTGTCAGGCGCAGCCGTAGACCGCCGGCCGGGCCGCCACCTAAGCGTACGGCGGGCGCATCGGACAGCTCGCGCAGCGCTTCGCCGGCGAGCAGCGTCACATCACCGAACAGCCAGAGGCTGAAACGATGCTCAAACCACGACTGGGCAAAGCCACTGGCCAGCGTTGCCCGAAAAATGCCGCAGGGTGTGCAGCCGGGCTCGCGCAGGGTCGTACGTCCGAAGCGTACGGCCCACGAGGGGGACATGTCGAAGGCATCAGCGTCGTTGAGTGACAGGATGCGGATGAGGTCGAGCTCGACCAGCCGAATATAGGGAGCGACCGCCGTTACCTCGAAGACTGTCGGCAAAAAATCGACCGAAGAGAGCGGCGGATAGCCCTCACCGGGGTCGGCCAAATGATGCAAGGCTGGGCGGATTGTCAGCGTGGCCGCAGGTCGATCGCCCGACCAGCCACCGCCCAGACCGATGCGCCACGAGCGATGCCCGCGGTGTGGCGCCGCATCGGCGCTCACACTGGGCGCGGGCGCTGGCGGCAGCGGTCCGAGTTCAGCCCGCCGCGTCAGTAGCGCGCGGCGACGGTGGGCTGGCTCCGAATCCGTATCGAGCACGATCGCCTCGGCCTCACGCAGGTCCAACAGATCAGCCGCGGCGTCCAGGACACGCGCTTCGGCCCAGGCGGTCACAGTCGCCGGAAAAGACACATTGGCGTCGCGAACGGCCTTGTCTACCAGAGTGCGTAGATCGGCAGGCAGGCCATCGAGGCTGGCTCGAAAACGCGTATGCAGTGAAGGCCGCCACGTGATATCCCGGACGAGGCCGGGCGACTCAGCAACAACACGGATGGTCTCGGAGGGCAATACGGGGCGGGTCAGGCGGCTGCGCAGCTCCACGCCGGGCAGTGCCACCTCCAGCAAGCCAAGGATGTGGTACGAACAGTTCTCAGTAAAGTACCAGTAGTCGAACCACGTGTCACCAAGCTCCCACAGGTGTAGGCGCAGCCGAAGCAGTGCGGCCTCGTCGAGGTTGAGCTCGTAGGACCACAGGTCGCGTGATTCGAAGTCGTTGTACTCACGCACTTTGTAGTAGTACGGCATCATTTTGAACGTGCCGCGAAACCGCCCGGCCAGTCCCCAGATCGCGTAGCGGATCGGGCCTTCACCAGCCGTATCGGCCGAAAAATCGACGGCGCGGTCGAGCAGCTCTTGCCGCTCGTCAACCTGCGGACCCGGTCGGTGTAGTCTTAAAAACGTGTGCCCAAAAGCCGATGAGGGGTTGTTGAGATAGTAGGAAGAAAACACCAACGAGGCGCCTGCTGTCGCGCTGCGCTCAAGGTGGTCGGCCAACCGTGGACAGTACAGTTGCGGCATGGTTGCGGCCACGCCGGGCGGCAGCGCTTCCAGCAGCCAGAGCCGCCGCATTGGGAAGCGGCAAAGCGGGTGATCGTCGGTGGCCGCTGTGACCGGTTGTTCCCAGAATGCGTGGATGGTGGCCGCAAGTTCCGCCGCTGGGTCGACCTTGCCGCGATGCGAAATGAAGAAGCGCGGACCGTCGACCTCGCTGAGGCGCCCCCCGGGACCGTCGGGCTGCCACCGCCCCAATTTGAGCCAGCGGTCGCTCTTCGCCAATCCGAGAGCATGGGCGGCGCGTAGCGCTGCCGTCGCTTCCGCCGCGGCAATCGGGCGGGGAACGGCGGCAGACCACACGGCCAAAAGGGCGAGGGCGGCGAGCAGTGTCGGCATGTTGAATACGAAAAAGGGGCAGGGCGACTGCGCGCCCTGCCCCTTGACGGGTCGTCGAAACGTTTGACTCAGCCGAGCGTGCAGCCGAGTGCCGGGGCTTTGAGGGCCTCGATCACGCGGTCGCCGACCTGGGCTTCGCCGGCGGTGAAGATCTCGCGGTACTGCGACTGCAGGGCAGCGCCGACATCGGCGGCGTTCGAGCAGCCGGCCACGTGGGCGAGGCCGACGATCGTTTCGCCCTGGCCGCGCGCGGCGTCCTTGGCGAGGATCTCGCGGTTGCCTTCGATGAATTCACGGGCGTCCGTGATGTCCGTGCCGGCCGCATCGCAGTTGAGCGTGCCGGTTGAGATGCCGAAGGTCTGGCTGGCGACGGTGCCGTTGGTGGTGGCTGCCAAGACCTGCTTGACCTTGCTGGAGTCATTGCCGAAGATCAGCGAGCCGAGTCCGCAGCCGGCGGCACCGTAACCGGCGGCAATGACCGGGGTCGCTTGGGTCGCGCCGAACAGCATGGCCAGAGAAAAAACCGCGAGCACTCGCTTCATGAATGCACCTCCGATGTGCAATGGGTCCCAAGCTGCATTGCCGGGACCTCCTCAGAGTATCAAATGCCGTGGCTACGGTCAAGAGCGACTTCCCAAATACGAGATGTGCGAAGCCGCGTGGATTGACTGAGGCTGGCTCATCCGGTTTGAGTCGCTGCGCCCCTGTCGCCCTAAGGGATCGGCAAGGCCGCATGAGGGCACGAGGCGTATTCGCGTATTCTGAACGGACCCCGCGTCGGGTCAGATTGGCCGGCGCAGAAAGGAAGACTCCGTGAGCGACACGTATTACAAACGGCAACATCTGGCCGATTTCAGCAAAATCTCAGAGGGCGCGCCGGAGCTGGGGCGCAAGTTCTTCGATTACTACGGCCACGTATTTGCCGATGGTGCGCTGACGGCGCGCGAAAAGTCACTGATTGCACTGGCTGTGGCTCACGCTGTGCAGTGCCCTTATTGCATAGAGGCCTACACGACGGATTGTCAGGAAAAAGGGGCCGATTTCGAGCAGATGACCGAGGCGCTGCATGTGGCGGTCGCCATTCGCGGTGGGGCATCGCTGGTCCACGGCATGCAGATGCGCGAACAGGTCAAAAAGAGCGGAATGTAGATTGATGACAAATCAAGAGCGTATTCTCGAAGAGAGCCTTCGTGTGCTCGCCGATCCGTCGAGCGGGCCGCGGACGGTCCGCAGTCTGCGTGCGCGCGGGAATCCGCTTGCGGAACCCATCGAGCAACTTCGCGTGTTGGCCGGCTGGGCGGCAAGCAACCCTGCGGCGGCTGATTTTGCAGCACGCGTGCAGTCGCTCGACGCGGGGCTTTTGCGCCCGACCTCGCTCGAGGTGTTTCAGGTCAATTTGGGGAAGCTCTGCAACATGAGCTGCCGGCATTGCCACGTCGATGCCGGTCCGGATCGGACCGACGCCATCATGGATGACGCGACCGTCGGTGCAGCGATGGAGGCCATGGCCCGGAGCGGCGCGCATACACTTGATTTGACGGGCGGGGCGCCGGAATTGCATCCGGCATTTCGGCATCTGGTGGCCGCGGCCAAATCCCAAGGCAAGCACGTCATCGATCGCTGCAACTTGACGATTCTGCTCGTGCGACGTTTCGAGGATTTGCCGGCGTTTCTCGCCGCGCACGAGGTCGAAATCGTAGCCTCATTGCCGCATGTGAGGGCGATGAACACAGATGCGCAGCGTGGTGGGGGGACTTGGGAGAAGTCAATCGAAGCTATGCGGCGCTTGAACGCGGTTGGCTACGGAAAGGGTGACCCGTCGCATCGGCTGACACTGGTCTCCAACCCGTCGGGAGCGTTTCTCGGTGCTGGTCAGGAGACACTGGAGGCCGAATGGAAGCGCGAGCTTGCCCTGCGCCACGGCGTGCAGTTCGACCGCCTGTTCGTTCTCAATAACATGCCGATCTCACGCTTTTTGGAGTGGCTCGTCGAATCTGGTAATTTTGAGGCCTACATGGAGCGAGTTGTGCAGGCATTCAACCCCGCGGCTGTGCCCGGCGTGATGTGCCGCAACACGATTTCCGTCGGCTGGAATGGGCTCATGTACGACTGCGACTTCAATCAGATGCTCGATATGACGGCCGATGTCACGACCCCCCACGTCCGTGCGTTTGATCTCGCCGCCTGGCAGGCGCGAACGATCAAGACCAACCGCCATTGCTTCGGCTGCACGGCCGGTGCCGGATCGAGTTGCGGGGGACAGACGACGTGAAGGAGGCAGGCCTTGCACACTGGTGAGATTACATTGCGACTTCTGTTCGATCCTGATTGCCCGAATGCGGGACCGGCGCTTGAACTCGCCGAAGCGGTGGTTCGTGAATTCGGCTCAGGCATCCGATTGGAGGCGTCGGATCCGGACGATGCGCATTCTTGGGCATCGACTTGCGGCTATGGGTCACCTTCTTTTCTAGTGAACGGATTGGATGTCGCTGCGGTTCGGGATCAAGCTTCGGCGGGGATGAGCAGGAATTGCCGCGTGTACATACGCAAGGACGGTTCGCTGGCCGGGCTTGTCGATCGCGAATCGCTGCGCGCCGCCATTGCCAGAGCCGCATGTCCGTGAAGGTCGTACATCAACTTGTTGGCGCCGTGGTGGCAGCCTTGGGTGCGACCGCCTGCTGTACGCTGCCACTGCTGCTGGTTGCGGCGGGGGCGGGCGGCGCTTGGGTGAGTACATTGGAGTCGATCCAGCCCGCGCGGCCTGTCTTTGTGCTTATTGCCGCGCTGTTTCTATATCTGGCCGACCGTCGACTCGAAAAGAACGAGGCCCTCGCCTGTGAAGGTGGCACCTGCCCCACGCCTGATGTTCGGCGTCGTCAGCGGCGCTGGCTGCGCATTGTAACCGCGATCATCTTGCTGCTGCTTCTGTCACCCGCACTGCTGCGCTGGGTGCTTTAGGACTGATGATCGGCGCTCTAGCCCCGCCGCCAAGCAAACCAGCGTTCGAGCATCCGCAGTACGCGCTCCGGTTTGCGTTGGCGCTTCCACTCACCGGCGGTGGCCTTGGCGGATTCGGCCCAGGTCGGGTAGGCGTGGATGGTCGTGAGAATCTTGTTTAGGCCGAGGCCGTGCTTCATCGCCAAGACCCACTCGGCCAAAAGTTCACCCGCATGCTCACCAACGATGGTGACGCCAAGGATGCGGTCGCTGCCGACGGCGGTCAGAACCTTGACGAAGCCTTGGGCGCCGGAGTCGGTGATTGCTCGGTCGAGGTCATCGAGGCCGTAGCGAGTGACCTCGAATGCAACGCCCTGTGCTGTTGCTTCGCGTTCATTGAGGCCCACACGGGCGACTTCGGGGTCGACGAATGTGACGGCCGGAATGACGCGCCCGTCGACCTTGAAGCGCTTGAATTCGCCGAACAGCGCGTTGACCGTCGCGTACCAGGCCTGATGAGCGGCCGCATGCGTGAATTGCCAGGGACCCGCGACGTCGCCAGCGGCATAGATATGGGGAAAACGCGTCTGGAGGTATTCATTGACCTCGATCGTGCGCCCCGTCGGGATCCCCAGCTCTTCCAAGCCATAGCCCTTGAGGCGGGGCGTACGCCCGACGGCAACCAGAATCGCGTCATACTCAATCGATCGTTCGGTGCCTTCATCGTCGACGATCAGCCGGCTGCGGCCGTCCGTCTGCTCGACGCGTAGTGCCTTGTGCCCGATGCGCACATCGACCCCATCCGCCGTTAGCCGCTCACGCACAAACAGCGAGACCTCTTCGTCCTCGCGACCTAGTAGCTGTGGCGCCATTTCAACCTGAACCACATGCGAACCGAGGCGGCTCATGGCCTGTGCCAACTCGCAGCCGAGCGGACCTCCACCCAGCACGACGAGGCGTGTCGGTGGTGTGTCCATCGCGGACAACGCCGCCCACAAGGTGTCACTGGTCAGATACCCGGCCGTAGCAAGGCCGGGCAGCGGCGGGACGAACGGGCTCGCCCCCGTGGCGAGGACGATCCGCCGCGCGGTGAGGCGAGTGCGCGTGCCGGCTGCGGCTTCGATTTCAACGGTCCATGGATCGACGAGACGCGCGTATCCGGCACGCACATCCACGCCAAGGCGGGTATAGCGCTCGACGCTATCGTGGGGCTCGATATCGGCAATCACCCGCTGGATGCGAGTCATGACTTCACGAAAGGCGATTTCGGGCTCGACGGCCCGCAGCCCGTATTGGTCGGCCTTGCGCATCTGGGCGGCCAGCTTGGCGCTGCGAATCAGCGCCTTTGACGGCACGCAGCCATAGTTCAGGCAATCGCCGCCCATTTTGTGGCCTTCGATCAACGTCACCTTGGCGCGGACCGTGGCCGCAATGTACGACGAGACGAGCCCTGCTGCACCGGCACCGATCACGATCAGATCCCGATCGAAGTGCTTGGGGCGTGCCCAGCCGCGATAGACGTGCCGGCGCCGCAGACGATTGATGGATCGCCGGGCGAGCAGTGGAAAAATGCCGAGCAGGGCGAAAGAAAACAGCATTTCCGGTGAATAGATCCCCGCCAGGCTCTCGAGTTCACCAAGGCGGGTTCCGGCATTGACGTACACGACCGTGCCGGGCAACATCGCGATCTGACTGACCAGAAAATACGTACTGGTTCGAATCGGCGTTAGGCCCATCAACAGGTTGACGGCGAAAAACGGTAGTGCCGGCACCAGTCGCAGCGCCAGCAAATAGAAGGCGCCTTCACGTTCGAAGCCGGCCTCGATTCCGCTTAAGCGGTCGCCGAAACGTGTGGTCGCCACATCTCGAAACAAGAAACGCGCGGCCAAAAAGGCCAACGTTGCACCCGTTGTCGATGCAAAGGAGACGGCGATGGTGCCGAGGCCAAGACCGAGCACCGCACCGCCGGTCAACGTGAGGGCGGTTGCGACCGGCAGTGACAAGGCGGTAATGAGGACGTACAGGCCCATGTAGGCAGCCAGGAAGCCGGCCGGTGAGCGATCGTAGAGGGTGTTCAGGTCGCGATGGATTGCTTGGATGGCTTGAAAATCGAATAGACGGCCGATGTCGAACCAGATCCACAGCGCAATCAGAGCAACCAGCAATAGGGCAAGCAGGATGCGGTGCCGGGTCATGGAAATGGGCCTTTCCGGAGTCGTCCATCGGCCGGGGAGTTGGTCTCCGGTCATCTATTGATCTTACAGGCTCGACTCACGACGCATCCCGTGGGATCATGGCGGCGATGCAGAAATCAGAAGATTCCGCCGCTGGCGTAAGTCTGCTGGCAGCCCTCGGCTGGGATGCCGCGCGGGCGACCGAGGCGACAACGGTCGACTCGACGGCCCGGCCCGGCCGGGTCGCCGTCCGCCACGCGAGGTTCTGCGATTTGTACACCGCCGAAGGTTGGCGGAGGGTGCGATTGCCCGCCCGCTTGCTGACGGCGGCTCCTGACGGTGGCGGACCGGTCGTCGGCGATTGGCTGCTGTGGCGCCCGCAGGGCGACGACGGGGCGGCGGAGGTTTTGCTGCCACGCCGCAGTGTTATTCTGCGACAGGAGGCTGGTCGTGGCAGTCGGGCGCAGGCCGTGGCCGCCAATCTTGATCTGCTGTTCATTGTCACGGCCCTTGACCGCGACTTCAGCTTGCGCCGCCTTGAGCGCTGGTTGGCGCTGGTCTGGGACAGCGGCGCCTTGCCAATCCTCATCCTTGGCAAGGCCGATTTGGCCGATGACGACGCGATTGCGGCGGTCCGGCGCGAGATCGCCACGATTGCTCCCCGTGTTCCGGTCCTCGCCATCAGCACGATTGATGGTCGCGGCATCGATGATCTGCGGGCGCGGGCGTCGGGGCGCACGGTTGCTTTTGTCGGGTCTTCCGGGGTCGGCAAGTCATCGATCGTCAATGCGCTCATTGGTGAAGAACGGCTGCGCGTAGGTGCGGTTCGGACGCACGACGGGCGCGGCCAGCACACGACCACCGTGCGCGAGCTGGTGCCGCTGGCCGGTGGCGGCGCGTTGATTGATACGCCGGGTGTTCGCGAACTGCAACTGTGGGCCGATGACGAGGCGCTCGATTCGACGTTTGCCGATGTTGCCGCACTGGCCGGGGAATGCCGCTTCGCGGACTGCCGCCACGAAGGCGAGCCGGATTGTGCGGTGGGTGGGGCGCTGGCAGCGGGAACCCTCGACGCCGACCGCCTCGAGGGCTACCGCAAACTGCAGGCCGAGTTGGCGGCGCTTGACAGCCGCATTGATCCCGCGGCGCGGCGGGTCTCGCGGGCCGGTGAACGGCGCATCTCCAAGGCAATCAAGCAGGTCTACAAAGATCGCGACCGCGGCGACGGATGATTCGCCAAGGTCACAGCCATGCGGTCCGCCGCGCCCTCGTGTAGAGTCTATGGATACCGTCAAAAAAGATCCGAAGGGAGCCCGGTCATGAGTGAATCGACGAACACCTGGGGCGAGACTGTCGCAACCAACCCGGCGACCGGCGAGCAGATCGGGGCCGTGCCGAATACCGACCTTGATCGCTTCGCAGACATGATGACGCGGGCGCGGACCGCGCAGGCCGCTTGGGCCTCGATGACCTTCAACGAGCGGGCGCAGCGGATTTTGGTTATGCGGGGCTATATCGTGGCGCACATGGATGAATTGGCTGAGGTGATCAGCCGCTCGAATGGCAAAACGCGCGTCGACGCAATGGCCACCGAAGTGTTGCCGTGTGCGCTGGCCTGCGATTGGTACGCCAAGCATACGGCCGGTATTCTGCGTGAACAGCGACGCTCCGTATCCTCGATTCTGTTCTTCCAGAAGCGCAGCGCCTTGTTGCGGCTGCCGATCGGCGTCGTCGGCATCATCAGTCCTTGGAATTATCCACTGTCGATTCCATTCGGCGAGATCGTCATGGGGCTGATGGCCGGCAACGCGGTCATGCTCAAGGTGGCTGCGGCCACGCCGCTTGTCGGTGAGGCGATCGAGCGAATTGTCGCGGCTGCCGATCTGCCGCCGGGGTTGTTCCAACTCGTCACGGGGGCCGGTGGCCAAGTTTCCAAGGCCTTTCTCGGCCACGGGATCGACAAGATCTTCTTCACTGGCTCCGTCGGCGTCGGCAAGGAACTGATGGCCGCGGCTGCCGCGACATTGACGCCGCTTTCTTTGGAACTCGGCGGCAATGATCCGATGATCGTATTGGAAGATGCTGACCTCGAGCGCGCCACCAACGGCGCACTATGGGCCGGCTTTCAGAACTGCGGGCAGTCCTGCGGCGGTGTCGAGCGCATCTACGTGCATGAGTCGGTTTACGACGATTTTGTGCGTCTGATGATCGCCAAGACCAAGGCCCTTCGCCATGGGCCCGACAACGGTGATTTCGCCGTCGATATCGGGTCGGTCACGACCGCGGGGCAATTGCGGACCGTGCAGGCTCACCTAGAAGACGCGCTCAGCCGCGGCGGGCGTATCGCGGCGCAATCCCAAGGACCTGCCACCAGCGAAGGCCAGCTTTTTCACCCGGCCACGTTGCTTCTGGATGTTCCCGATGATTCGCTAGCGATGCGTGAGGAGACGTTCGGGCCCCTCATTCCGGTCACGGTGTTCCGCACCGAAGAAGAGGTCATCCGCCGGGCCAACGACTCTGATCTGGCGCTCACATCGTCGGTTTGGACGCGAGACACGGCCCGCGGCAAGCGTATCGCGCGGCGCCTGGAGACCGGCGTGACGACGATCAACGACCATCTATACACCCACGGGTTGTCCGAAATGCCGTGGGGTGGCTGGAAGTACTCAGGCCTCGGTCGTACGCATGGCCCCGAGGGGCTCCACGAAATGACCCATCTCAAGGCCATCAACTGGGACGTGATGCCCGGCAAGCGCAATCTCTGGTGGTACCCTCAGAGCGTGGATGCGTACGCGGCACTCAAACAGGCCGCACAGTTTGTCTTTGCACCGACGATTGTCGGCCGTGTTTGGAACGGCGTCAAGCTGACACCGTTCCTGCTGACCCGCATGCTTCGTGGCTGGAAGGTTTAATAACGTCGGCAAGCAGGCGGGCCACAAGGTCTTCTGGGGTCTCGTGGGCGCCTGAAGGCGGCGGCGCTTCGACGGCAAAGTAGACGTAAGACCCCACCAGCGTCATCATTGAGCCCACCAGGAACGGGCCAACCGTGCGTCCGCCGCTGGTCAGCAATAACCAGTAGCCGATAGCGGCCATGCAAAGGGCCCCAGCAATGATCAGCACGACCAGCATGGCCGTGCCCCGCCGAAGCCGCGCCAAGCGCACCTGTGCCTTTCGCTGGCCGTGTAGGTGCGTGCGGGCGGCTGCACGCAGAGTGCCCAAGTCAAGTTGGTCAGCGTACGGTTCCATGCCTTCATGCTACGTCTGCCGCTCTAGATTCGGCAATTGAGGCGGCGATGGCAAACGAAAAGCCCCGCCGTTGCCGGCGGGGCTTTCGTGTTCATCTCCCAAAAGGGAAGAACGTCAGCTTACTGGACCGCATCCTTCAGGGCCTTGCCGGCCTTGAACCGCGGCACCTTACGGCTGGCGATCTTGATCTTCGCACCGGTCGACGGGTTGCGGCCCTCGCGGGCGGCGCGCTTGGCCGTTAGGAACGTGCCGAAGCCGACGAGCGTCACCGTATCGCCCTTCTTCAGCGCGGTCGTGATGCCGCCCGTGACGGCATTCAAGGCCTTCTCGGCAGCCGACTTCGAAATGTCGGCCTGAGCGGCGATGTGGTTGACGAGATCGGACTTGTTCATGCGCTACCTCCTCGCAGGGTAGTGGCCCATAATTGGGCCGGGGGTTTCAGGTTCGTGATTGTTATATCAGCGCAAAATGCCCCTGTCAAGCCCGAAATTGCGGGCTTTCCAGCCATGGGAAGTGGTCCAGGTCTGCGACTTCGTCCAGATCGTGTTTCGTTGGCCGGCAAACGGCCTCGAACCCCGCCCGTCGAAGGGCTGTCAAAGAGTTGTTGAGTACGTCGCTACTCCCCCATTTGTGGTTAAAAAACACTGGCGCAGCAAGCTCTTGCATGGCGACGGCAATGTATCCTCCGTCGACTGAGGGTATGAAAACCACTTGAACATCAACCGTACAGGCAAGGGCCTCGACCAGGTCGTCGGCGGTGAGGTCCGGGCTGTCGACGCCGACGATGATGACTGGGCGATACTTGGCCAGCAATCGCTCGCATGCGTGGCGCATTCGCGCCCCAAGGTCGGGGCCGGCCTGCGCAAAGGCGTCCGCCTCGGGGTCAAACTGGGTGAACCATTCCACGGCGCCAGCGCCGGTTCCCGCCCAATATATGGCGGCATTGACTCGGGCGGCGGCGGCGTGGATGACCTCACGGGTACGCTCAAGTAGCCGTTCGTAGATCGCCAATGCCCGGTCCGGCCCAATTGAGGTCGCCAATCGTGTTTTGACGTGGCCGCGTTGTGGGACGCGAGCCATGGCGACGATTGCCGGGCGTATCGTCGCGCTCAAGTGCCTACAAGTGGGAGAATCTCGCGCAGAAAACCCTCGATCTCGGCCAGCGGAATCTGGGTGGCGCGATCGGATAGCGCTTCTTCCGGACGGGGGTGCGTTTCAAGGAAGAATCCGTCGACGCCGACCGCCGCCGCAGCCCGGCAAAGACCCAGCGCGAATTCTCTTTGCCCCCCACTTGCGCTGCCAGTAGCCGAAGGCTGTTGCACGCTGTGGGTGCCATCGAACACAACTGGGGCATAGCGCCGCATAATCATCAAGCCGCGGTAATCAACGATCAGGTCGCGGTAGCCGAAGCTGGTCCCCCGCTCGCCGCAGAGGGCCGGCGCTCCGCCCAGCTTGGCCACGGCATGCTGCATGTCTTCCGGTGCCATAAACTGGCCTTTTTTGACGAAAACCGGACGCCCGCTTCGGCCGGCGGCGGCTAGCAAATCGGTTTGGCGGGCAAGAAACGCCGGTATCTGGATCGCATCAACGACCCCGGCAACCGCGGCTACCTGGGCGGTTTCGTGGACATCGGTCATCACGGGTAGACCCGATTCGCTGCGCACGGTCTCGAGAATGCGCAGACCCTCGTCGAGGCCGGGGCCGCGGGGGCCATTGACGCTCGTGCGGTTGGCCTTGTCAAACGATCCCTTGAAGACGATGCCGATGTTCAGTTTGTCGGCCAGCCGCGCCAGAAATGAGGCGGCTTCAAGTGACAGCGCACGTGTTTCGAGGCTGCACGGCCCAAGGATGAACCCGGTGTGCCCGCCACCGAAGCGTACGCGGCCGATCTGCACGACGGCCATGGTTCGACTCAGCCTTCGGCCGTGGGCAGCGTCGGCTGTTCGGCTGCAGCAATCGAAGCGCCGACGAAGGCCTTAAAAAGCGGATGTGGCGCAAAGGGGCGGCTCTTGAATTCGGGGTGGAACTGGCAACCCAAGAACCATGGGTGGTCGCGGCGCTCGACGATTTCGACGAGCAAGCCGTCGGGACTGACGCCACTAATGACAAGGCCGGCGGCCTCCAGTTTGGCGCGATAATCGTTGTTAAATTCCCAACGGTGTCGATGGCGCTCGGCGATTTCGAGGTCGTCGTATGCGGCCGCCGCCAAGGTATCCGGCACAATGCGGCAAGGGTAGGAGCCAAGGCGCATGGTGCCGCCCTTTTTGGCGACACCACGCTGATGCTCCATCAGGTCAATCACGGGGTGTGGGCAGTCGGGCCGAAATTCTGTTGAGAAGGCGCCATCGAGGCCAGCCAGATGGCGGGCCGTTTCGATCGTCGCCACTTGCATGCCCAAGCAGATGCCGAAAAACGGCATGCGGTGCTCCCGGGCGAAGCGTACCGCGACGATCTTGCCCTCGACGCCGCGTTCGCCGAAACCGCCCGGTACGAGCAGGCCGTCAACGGCGGCCAAGTGGCGCTCTGCGCCGTCCCGTTCGAGCTCTTCGGCATCGATGTAGCGGATATCGCAGGCGTGCCGGTGGGCCAGCGACGCGTGCAGCAGCGATTCGTGCAGGCTTTTGTAAGACTCCCGCAACTCGACATACTTGCCGACGACCCCGATCGTGACGGTGCCTCTGGGATTGTCGTAGCGGTCGAGCAGATCCTGCCAAGCATCCAGCTTGGCCGATCCAGTCCAAATTTTCTGCTTATCGAGGACCCGCTGATCGACCCCCTCACCGTGCAGAAGCAGCGGTTCGCGGTAAATCGTATCGG
>CAZUAB010000017.1:11117-26656 GCA_964617795.1 uncultured bacterium | reverse complement strand
AGGGAACCCGGCGCCGCTGAGCGCCGGGCCCTGCACTTGCCCCCAATCAGGGGGCGGTCTCCCAGCGAGCGCCGTTGATGACGCCATCGAACGTAGCCGTGGCCGAGTATGTCGGATCGTTGCTGTCGTCATGCGACATTGTCAGGCGGTACCAAAGACTGCCGAAGCTACGCGTACAGGCCTGCGCACCATCGCCGCAATCTGTGGCTGACGTACTGCCGGTAACCTCAAAAGACATCAAGGTCAACGCCAGCGTCGGCGAACCGGAGCCGTCGGAGTTGAAGGCGCCCGGACCGGCGCCGCTCGCGTCGCAGTATACCCACCGATCCAGGCCGGTAAAGTCGGCGCGCGCAAGTTGAATCGGGAAATCCCCGGCTTGGTGGGTTTGCGGGGCGAGGTCCATGCCGTAGACACCGACTTCGCCTTGTGCACTCGAGTTGACAACAAACTGAATATCCATGGTGGAAAGACCGGAACCCGTGAGCGACAGCCACGCCTCGTGTACGCCGACCGTCGGACTGAACGCACCGCCGTCGCATAGCACGGTCCCGGTCTGGGCAACCGAATACGCCAAGGTGTTGGCTGGGGTTTCGGCGTCGTCAGCGAGTGGCGCTGGCGTAACGGCCAAGAAAGGGCTAAAGGTGGTGGTCAAGCCAGCGACTGCATCCTCGTCGGCCTCGGCGCTGTCGAGAATACTGAGGCCGTCGTCACCGTCGTGCGCGAGTGCGGGGTCGACTTCAGTCTCCACGGTCACGGGCACCTGCACGGTAGCCGAGGTGACAAGCCGGACATCGCTCAGACCCGGCAGCGCTTGCAGACGAATCTGCACGACTGGGCCTGCCGCAACCCACGATGTGCCCGGCCCGGCATAGGTTGGATGGGGCACCGCGCTCAACACCGCACGATCCACACTTTCCGGCAAAGCACCGGCCGGGATGGACACACGGGTACGGTAGAGCTCATGCTCCGGATCTGAAAATGAGAGGACGGCGCCTTCGGCACCGACTTCAACGGCGTCGCCGCCAGCCGCCCGCGCACTGTCCTGTGCGCCTTGGAACGCTTCGGTAGCCAGTTTGTCGGCGGCATCTTGCACAGCTGCCGCGATGGATTCACCAACCCCGCAGCCGGTGCCCGTCAGCGCCAAGATCAAACCAGCGACAACCGTGCGCCCGACAGAACCGAAATACCCGTTGTTCAATACGCAATTCATCTGCCACCCTCCTGCTCTGGGGCCAACCCAAACAATCTGAAAACAAGGCTATCGTTATAGTTTACACCACCGAAGAATTATGGCCCGCGGCCATCCCTTCAACTGCCGGCTGCGTGATCAAGCAAGCCCCGCACCGTGCGAGCCAGCAGCCCCGGATCCAACGGCTTTTCGAGGATCGTTTCGCGCTGGTCGAGGGCGCGGAAGGCGGCTAGAGCTGTTCCGGCAAAGCCGGTGATAAACAAAATCGGCAGCCTCGGCCAACGCGCGCGGAGCTGTCCCGCCAGTTCGTCGCCATTCATGCCTGGCATTTGAATATCGGTAACGACCAGATTGGCGTCGGATGCTTCCCCAGCAAGCAGCAGGAGTGCCGTCTCGCCGTCAGGAGCCTCATGAACCGTGTACCCCAACCCTCGCAGCATGCGTGCGACGGCCTGCCGCACGACCGGTTGATCCTCGACGACGAGCACTGTCTCATGACCGTGCGGCATTTCCTCGACAACCCGGCGCGAGGTGTCGGGGCGGGCTGTCAGCGGCGTTGCCGAGCCACCGGCCTGCGGGAGATAGATCGTAACCGTGGTCCCTATGCCCAGTTGACTTTCCACCCAGATGGTGCCGCCGGCCTGCTTGATGATCCCGTAGCACATCGCCAAGCCCAAGCCGGTACCGGCCCCGGCTTTTTTGGTCGTAAAATAGGGCTCAAATACGCGTGAACGCGTTACGGCATCCATGCCTTGACCACTGTCGCTGATGGTGACTCGCACGTAGGGGCCGGGCAAGATCCGTACCCCACGCTCCCGCCCAAAGGTGGTATCGAGACGCACCGGCATCACCGCCAGCGTAATTTCGCCGCCGTCGGCCATGGCGTCGCGGGCATTGGCCAACAAGTTGGACAGCACTTGTTCCAGCAAGTCAGGGTCGATTTCGACCCGGCAAGGCTCCGACGACAGGGCGCCCGCCAGCGAATGACGCGGCCCCAGCAGGCCTTCGAAACGCTTGGCGCCTTCGCGTACGAATGCCGCCAAATCGACGACTTGCGTGTGACCGGCGCTTTGGCGCGTATAATCGAGCAAACGCCGCGTCAGTCGAGCGCCGGCATCACCTGCCTCGATGACCTGTTCGATGTCTTCCCGGGCGGGGTGATCCGTCGGCAGTGCATCACGTGCAAACGCCCCGTAGTTGCAGATTACGGTGAGCAGGTTGTTGAAGTCATGCGCAATGCCTGCCGACAGACGCCCCAGAGCCGCCATCTTGAGCGCCCCTTGCTCGCGCCGCTGCAACTGGTAGCGCTCCACCGCGTGCCGAATCGCACGTGACAGCAAGGCATCGGCGCTGCGCCCCTTGGGCACAAAATCCTGTGCTCCAGCCTGCAGCAGACGTGCCCCCAGCGCCTCGTCGTTGTTGCCCGTCAGCACCACACACGGGATATCCCCGGCAATCTGCTGCCACGCATAAAGGGTCTCAAGGCCGCTTGTTGGACCAAGCGCAAGGTCCAAAACAGCACAGTCGAACACCACTGCCTCGACGGCCGTTGCCGCCTCATCAAGGTCGGCGGCTTCGACAATTTGCACGCCTGAGCCCAACTCGCGGCGGGCAGCCTCACGGTCGATGGGATTGTCGTCAATCAACAGCAGCGAAAGGACCTGCTCGCCGGTCACACTGCGACCGGCAATTCGACGACCCGCCAGTAGGTGTCCAGAAGCGTCGGCACCTCGCCGAAATCAGGACCGGCATTGCCCTTGACGATATAACCGGCGACGTGGCGATCGTAGGCGGCGACCATGTCTTCATCGGCGCGCGAAGTCGTCAGCACGAACACAACGGCATCACGCAGGTCGGGGTCGGCGCGAAGCTCGCGCAGCATCTCAATGCCGTTCATGCGCGGCATGTTGATGTCGAGCAGCACCACATACGGCGAGGGCACGACACCAGACCGCAACTTGGCCAAGGCGTCGATACCATCGATCGCCTCAACAATCCGGTTGGGAATCCCGCGCCGCGCAAAGGAGCGCCGAATGACCTCGACGTCCACCTCGTTGTCATCAACCACAAAAACCGTTACACGCTCTGGCCTCATCATGCCGCTCCCCGTTCCTCAACTTTTTCAGCACCATCCACCAACACCCAGGTAAACTCAAATTGGGCTCCCTCGCCAGCCTGCGAATGCAGTGACACGGCCCCACCATAGCCCTCGACCGTCTTGCGCACAAGGGCCAGCCCGATGCCCGAGCCACCCCTTTCGCTTGGAGTACGCAGCGTCTGAAACATCCGGAAAATGCGCTCGTGGTACGCCGGCTCGATGCCCGGTCCATCATCGGCAACGATCACCTTGAGCACAAGTCCATCCACCTTGGCGCTGATATCAATCCGACCATCGGGTCGGTCGTGGTGCTTGACGGCATTGGCAATCAAATTGCGCAGTACCTGTTCAAGCGGTACACGTACCGTCCTGATATGGCCAACCGCCAGATCGGTGCAGACGGTGAATCCGGACGGCACGCCCACCTGCTGCACGACCCGGTCGACGAGCTCGGCCAAGTCGAAGGTTTCGAGGTCGCTGTCGGCCCGGCCGGAACGCGCGTAACGCAGAAGATCGTCCAAAAGCTCGTCCATGCGCTGCACGCGCTGCTGCAACATGTCGACGTGCCGACGCGTCGCCGGTGATAGGCCTTCACCAAGATCCTCGGCGATCCAGGCCGATAGATTGGCCACATCCCGCAGCGGTGTTTTGAGATCGTGCGAGGCCGCGTAGGCGAACTCGTCGAGGCTGCGGTTGGAGCGCTCGAGTTCGCCCAAATTGCGCGCCAGCGCTTCCTGCGCGGCAGCCTCATCGGTGATGTCGCGAGCAATGCCGAGGATCACCTGTGAATCGGTATCCAGAGACGCACTCCAAGCCAACAGCCGCCAGCCGCCTTGTTTGGTGCGGAAACGGCAGCGGAATTCGATGCCGCCACCGGAATCACCCCCGCGCATCTCGGCTGAGATCTCTAGTAGTTTGGACGCATCGTCGGGATGCACAAAATCGGTGACTGGCCGACTGCATAGCTCTTCGGCACTATAACCCAGTAAGCGCACCATGGCCGGGTTGACGCGGCGAAAGCGGCGATCGGGCCCTGACATGGCAATGATATCGCGTGACATATCAAACAGACGAGCCACCTGGGACGCTGCCGCTTGTCGCTCGCGTTCAAGTACGCCGACGCTGACCCCGACTCGGCGAATCAGCGGCACGACAACAAAAATCACACCAAATGCCATGGCGGAAAACTGCGCGGCCGTGAGCAACCACAAGAAGTCGCCGAGGCGACCGATGCGGCGATCTGCGATCGTGGCCGCGGCGGCAGCACCGCGGTCGAGTGATTCGATCACGCGGTCGTGCTGCACCGCAGCCAACGCCGCTGCCGACCATTCACGACCCGCCGGACCCGTCGGGTCGGAAAGCCCGGCAAGTTGCTCGACGGCGTTTAAAAAGCCGAGCCATTGCATAGCAACGGGATTGAGCTCAGCCGTGTAAGCCGCAACCAGATCGCTGGGCACCGTACGCGATTCGTCCGCGCCTGCCGAGACCCCGCTTAGCCAAGCGTGCTTTCGTCGTGCCGTGACCGCGTCCCGCGCCATCGACTCTTGCAGCCGCGCTGTCGCGTCGCCCGAGGTCTGCGGAAGCGCCAACACATTGACGTGCAACCCGCGCATCAGCGCCCGTTGGCGACCGGCCATGTTGACGATATGCGCCATCTTCCGTGACTCATCGAGCCGCTGCTGCTGCAGCCAAGCCGACAACGCGACGGTCAAGACCACACCAAAAATGACGGCCGCAAAGCGTACAGCCATTCTCGTAATGATCGGGTGCCGCTTGTGCTCTGTCACGGTTCTACTCTAGCAAAACAAATGCGGGATTTCAAGCCTTTTCGGTCATTTGTAAAATCCTGGCAGCCGGCCTGTTTTTTTGAGCCTCATCCGGCAGCACCCGGCGGGCCGCTGAGCCGTACCTGGCGGCCCACAGACAAGGAGGCCCGGCAGCGCTGCTACCGGGCCTCAAAAGGTACGAGCCGGTTGATTGTGGCCGTGTTCAGGCCGGCGGCAGTTCGCAGTTGTCTGTGTTGGCGAACAGCCGCTTGTACATCACGATGGACAACACCACCCAAAAAAATGTCCGTACGGCCATGGCGCGGGCCGTATGGCCCGACCAGGCGCCGCCGGCCAACACGTGCAGCCAGAAAGCCCCGTAGACGGCGGCAGTGGAGACGGCCAAGAACACAGCGCCCCGCCGCGCAATCGAACGTCCCGCCAGCGTAGCGGCGCCAACGGCCAGATACAGCGGGGCGACGGCCACGTTGAACAGCAGCACGAACATGACCACATCGGCGGCAGCACGGGCGTCGGGCCCGGCCAATAGCGTCCTGCTGCCTTCGACCAAGGTGGCGACCCCAAACAAGATGGCGGCCAGACCGACGACCACACGGCCGCGCCGAACACAAGGAGAAAGAGGCTGGATGGATTCGCTGGACATGCGAATGAGTCCTTTTGGAGGTGGGCGGCGAACTGCCGGTCCTGTACAACCATCATAGCGAGCAATTGCTCGCTTCGCAAGGCGAAGCGTTTGCCGTGGGCCCGTGGCCGAAAGAAACTCAGCCCAGGTTGAGTCGATGGGCCGCCAGCAAATCGAGGCGACGGGCCAACTCGTCGCGGGCAACTCGAAAATACCGCAGGCGCGCCGCATCGCTCAGTTGCTCGTGCTTGCGGTCAGGATCCACCAGCGGCCAATGCAATTGCTCGATACCCGCCAGAAAGACCGGACAAACCTCTTCGGCGCAGAGTGTAATCACCAGGTCGACGCTGGCGGGGTCGATGACGTCCACACGCTTGGAACGCTGCCCGGCCGTCTCGAGGCCCAGTTCGGCCAATACCTGTACGGCAAGGGGGTTGACCTGCGACGGCTGCGAACCCGCCGACTGCACCCGCACGTCGGTACCGAACGCCCGGCGGGCCAAAGCCTCGGCCATTTGCGAGCGGGCCGAGTTGGCAACACACAAAAAAAGCACACTGCGAAACGGGCGCTTCGGCATTGACAGAGTCATTCAAAGCCCTCCGTGCGCGGTGGGGAGTCGGGGTTCATCCGGCGTCAGAGCCGTGCGGCCTTCACTGGGAACCAGTGACGGGTGCGGTTGGCGAAAGCCACGAGCGAGAGCATCACGGGCACTTCAATAAGGACGCCGACCACGGTGGCCAATGCCGCCCCCGACGAGAGGCCAAACAGGCTGATCGCGACGGCCACAGCCAGTTCGAAGAAGTTGGACGTACCGATCATGGCCGCCGGGGCCGCAATTTCGAACGGCAATCGCAGCAGCCGTGCGCCCGCATAGGCGATCGCGAAAATACCATAGCTCTGCACCAGCAGGGGCGCCGCAATCAGCACCACGCGCCCTGGCGCCGCAACAATGGTCTCGGCTTGAAAACCGAACAGCAACACCACGGTTAGCAGCAGCGCCGCGATCGAAGCGGGCTTGAGCCGCCCGGCCAGCCGATCGACAGCCGCTGCACCACCGTTCGCCCGTAGACGTCGCTGCGTTGCCAACCCCGCGGCGAGTGGCGCGACCACGAATACAACGACAGAGGCGGCCAAGGTGTCCCAAGGCACCACCAGATCGGTCACGCCAAGCAGCAGTCCGGCAATCGGCGCAAAGGCGAAGACGAGGATCAGGTTGTTGACCGTCACCTGCACCAACGTGTAGTTGGGGTCGCCTTTGGTCAGATGACTCCAGACAAACACCATCGCCGTACAGGGCGCCACGCCAAGCAGAATCATGCCGGCAATATATTGCTCGGCATCCGCTGGCGAGACCCAATCGGCAAAAATACCGCGGAAAAACAAGACGCCCAAAGCAGCCATCGTGAATGGCTTGATTGCCCAGTTGATCACCAGCGTGAGCACGAGGCCCTTCGGCTTGCGCCCAACCTCACGGAGCGACGACGGATCGACCTTGAGCATCATCGGGTAGATCATGGCCCAAATCAGGGCCGCGACAACCAGATTGACACTGGCCCATTCGAGCCGCGCCACCGCCGCGAACATGTCAGGCAGTATGAGACCCAGCCCTACCCCGGCGGCGATGGCCGACCCCACCCAGATCGACAGATAACGTTCGAACACGCCCATGCTGTCAGCGTACCTCTTTTCGGGCCGGTCATCAGCGCAATCCACAGATTGGCAGCAGCCGTCACCGCGGGCCGTTGAGCCGCGTGCGGTCAGCGTCGATCAGCCGCCGTGGGTTCCCCGCCAAGCGCATGGCGAAAAGCCGCGCGTCCCCGCGGCTCCAAGAGCGGTCGGCGTAGCGGCAACCAGGCGCGCCACAGCCGGCGCTCTTCGGCCTTTAGCCGGGCGTCAAAGCCACGCGCGGTTGCAACCCAGCCTGGTTCGAAGCGGCCGAGTCGCCGCCGCAGGGTATCGAGATCATGCAACCCGCCGAGTACTTCCTGGGCGTCACGTAGCTGCGCGATCATTGGCGTAGCCGCGCCTAGATGAGCGTGCAGAAACTCACTCTGATAGCGCAGGTCCTTGACGACACGCCGCAGATCGTGCACGGCGCGGCCCTCTTCCACGAGGATTGCCCGTAGTGCCCGACCGGACGGCAAACCGAGCGAATGCAATCGACCGGAGTCCTCACGCGTGCCGACCAGCCACCCCGGATGCAGCAACGTGGCCGCAAGCATTGGTGCACAAATGTCCGGCAGGGTCACCGCCAGCGGCAGCCGCGCGGTGGCGTATACGTGCGGTGCGGACAGCCATTGGTCCAAGGCTTGCAGGAGGGCGCCGAATCGCTTGCCCTTGAGCACCTGTGCGATGCGCCGCCCGCCGCGGCGACGCCCCTTGTGGAGCCGGGCGGCAAAATCCTCGGCCAGTTGACGCGACGAAGCGGGCAAATCGGCGGCAAGGCGAATGGTCAGCGCTGCCAGCACGTCGTGGTCCCGGCCCGCACCGAATTTGCGGCGTACACGGGCAACAGCCTTCGGTCGAATCGGATCGGGTAGTTGCAAGAGTGGTCCGAAAGTAAGGCCGGCAGCACGTAGGCGGCGCAACCCTACCCGGAGCTGATGCAACGCCTCGGGCAGCCCCTCGGCCGCCGCCGCTGTGCTGGCAACGATACGCGCCCGTGCGGTGGCCATCGCCGCCTGTGCGACCTCAAGCCCTGTGCCCAATCTGTCCGGAGCGCTCATCGCAGCGGTGGCCCTCCTGATTCCATCATAGCAGCCCCAACCGCGCGAGCGTGGTCAGGGACAGTCGTTCGGGTGCAGCACCCCGGCCTCAGCCGGCAGAATCTCGGGTACCCCGTCAAGCGCCGAGCGCAAAAAACGTGCGGCTTGACGCTGGCCGGCATCGGTCGGATTGGCGAGCGGCGCCGACTCCCGCGCCAAGCCGTAAGGCGGCTCGTAGACAAAGCGGATTGAGCTACAGCGGGTTTGGATGAACCCGTGCTCGGCGATTGGGAATACGACGAGACCGGCGCCGTAGCGCAAGCCGTCGGGCCCGTCCACGGTGCCGGCCTGCGGCAATGGGATGATCGGCGAATCGGCGTAGAGCGACGTCCGTGGGCGCTGCTCGCCGAGCAGCGGATAGTCGGCCGCTATGGCCAGAATCGCGCTCGACGAATTGGCGATCAGTTGGTCAAACTCGGCGATTTGTATAAGCACATGGCGGGGTACGCTGCCGGGCGCCGGTTCACGTGTCCAAAGGCGACCATAGTTGGCCGGGTCGGCGCCTTCCATCACGGCGCCGAAGAGCGCCAAGCCGGGATGGAAGCCGTCGACTTCGACCAGCAGATCGGCCCCGGCGATCGGGCCGACGGCCGGAAGCGCCATAGCGAAGGCAGGCGAGTCTGTAAAAATGTGACGATAGTTGCCGCCACCGACGTTGATCACCGACGCACGCACCTCCCGTGAGGCGGCTGTGAACATGCTGCCGACAATCGCGCCCATGCTCTGGCCCAGGTAGCCGATCCGGGCGGCATCGATGGCGATCGGTGCAAGGCCTGTCGCTGCCGGTGGCTGCCAGACGGCGCGTGCCAACCGATCACCCAGCGCCACAAGGCCAGCAGCCGTTTCGATCAGATTGGTGCGCGCAACGAGCGGCTGCACCAGGAACGCTTGATCCAGACCGCCGACGCTGAATCCATCGGCGATCCCGTCGGGCTCTGCACGGTTGGTCAGGTTGCCTTGGCGATCGACGGGCATACGGCTGCGGAAGCCGTGGCCGACGGCATCGATCCCCACGGTGACCATGCATTCGGCAGCCAGCGCATTGGCCTGCTGCAAGGTGAAGCGTTTGTGGTCATTGAGCCCGTGCTGAACGATGATTGCCGGGTACCCTTCGGCGGGAGCGGCGCAGTCCGGCAGCGCCAGGACGAACTCGATCTCCTCGCTCAAAATCACTCGTGGGCGACCTTCCGCATTGCGGGCAAACGGCAGACGAGCCCGAAAATCGCTCCAACGGGGAATCACAAAGGTGCCAGTAAACACGGCGCGGATGCGGTCGTGCCGCACGCCGCCGGGGTTGTCGCTGCCACCCCAAGGACCCCTCGGTGTGCCGAACAGGTCGTCGAGCGGCGCCGCTCCGCTGAGGTCGTCCGCGTAGTACCCCGCACGAAACGCCGGCTTCGCTGGGGTCGTTACGGCGTAGATATCCTCGGCCATGGCCAGCAGATCGGCCGTGGGATTCTGCACGGTAAATGCACTGGCGGCCAGCAAGCGCGACCGATCCACCCTCACCTCGGCCAAGGCATCCCAAGCTCTCGCCAGCGAGTCGGCGATCGCCTGCTCGGCAGCGTCTGCCGGGCCCCCGTCGCGAATGCGCAACCACGGCGCATCGGCCTGCACGGCGATGCCCAGCGCCGCCGCCAGATCATCGGACACCCAGGCCACATAGGTTCCGGCAGCGCGCAGTGGGTAGCCGGGCGCCGGGGAAACGGCAATGAGGCCACGGGCACGATCCACATGGGCAACGTGCGGTACAGCCTTGCCCCAGCCGGGCGAGGCTGCATCGGTATCGACCAACCCGACCGCCGCCGTGAGCCGTAATTCGTCGACGCGCCAACGGCGCCGTGCCGCTTCGCCTGGGCCACGAATGCCGAAAAACACCGGCTGCTGGTTGCCGAAGCCATCGAGTTCCACAATGGCTGGCAGCAGGATATCGGAGACAAAAAAGGCGTCGGTCGGCCCCGGCGCGAACTGGAGGCGGCCATTCTGGCGATAGGCGTCCGACGGAAACGGCAGTCGCATCGGGTCAACAACCGGCAGCACGGCGGGCTGAAACGTCAGCGTCGCCGGGACCGGGTCGGCCACCGCGGAGCAGGCGGCGGCGAGCAGCACGAGAAAGAGTGGCCATCTCCGGCAAGCCCGTAGTTTCGCGATGCTCAAGCGGGAACCTTGGGCCAAGTGAACCAGAAGATGGTGCCGCGCACCCCGTCCGATTGAAGACCGATTTCACCACCGTGGGCCTTGACGATCCTCTGCACGATCGTCAAGCCGATCCCCGTACTTTCGTAGCTTTCCTGCGCCCGCAGTGTTTGAAAAATGTTAAAAATGCGATCGTGGTGGGCGGGATTGATACCGGGGCCGTCGTCGCGCACCTGAAATCGCCAATAATGGCCGGCATCCTCGGCAAGGAGCTCGACTAGGCCCTCTTCGCGGTCGTGGTACTTGACGGCATTGCCGATCAGATTGGCGAGTACCTGCTCGAATTGCAACGCATGCCCGACGAGCTGCGGCAGGTCGGCGGCGATCTCGATGCGAATGCCTGGTCGCGGCGCCAGCAAATCGACCGCGTTCATTGCCGCTTGTGCCGCGTTGATCCTTTCACTGCCGCGCTCGCGTCCGGCCTTGGTATAGCGGAGGATGCCGTCGATCATGGCCTCAAGGCGGGCCACCCGGCCGCGCATCTTCTCCAGATGCCCAAGCGTCACGTCATCCAACTTCTCACCGGCGTCTTCCTCAATGAAGCGGCTGAGGCTGCCGATCCCCCGTAGCGGTGCCTTGAGGTCGTGCGACACGACGTAGGCAAACTGATCGAGTTCGCGGTTGCGATCGCGCAGGTCATCGTGCAGCGACTGGAGGCGGGCCTGGGTCTCGATCTCCTTCGTCACGTCGCGCCCGGCCACGTAAAATTGGCCAAGTGCACGGTCGACGTTTACCGTCCAGTCCAGCCAGTGCCACACTCCGTCGCTACCGCGAAGACGACAACGGAACCCGACCAATGATTGGCCGCTTATCGCATGCGCCGTAGCCGCTTGGATTTCGGGGACATCGTCGGGGTGGAACAAGGCCACGAATGGCTGCGCCAGAATCGCCTCCGGCGTCAAGCCGGTCAAGACACTCCACGCCCTGTTGACATCAAGCACTTTGCCTGAATACTCCACAATACTGAACAGCTCAGCCGAGAGCGCAAAAAACCGACGCAGCGAGGCTTCGGCAACCCGTTCTTGCCGATCGGCAATCCCTTCGCCCGGCATGGCCGACCGCCGCCGCTCGGCCAGCCAGCGTGCTGCTGCACGATCGTGCAACTCGCGCTCAACGAGGTCTGCCAGATCGCGTAGGCAGGTGAGATCATCGTCGCTGAGGTTGCGTGGGTGGCTGTCAATCGCGCAGAAAGCCCCCAAGCGGCGGCCAGACGCCGAATGAATGGGCGCACCCGCGTACAAGCGTACTCCGCCCGGTGAGGTGACGAGCGGGTTGTCGTGAAACCGTTCGTCGGCCGTCGCATCGGGCACATATAAAATTGCATCGCCGAGAATCGCGTGGCCGCAAAAAGAAATCTCGCGCGGCGTCTGCTCTACAGGCTGGTTGATACGAGACTTGAACCATTGACGCTCGGCATCGACCAGCGACAGGACAACCGTCTCGACGCCGAGCAGACGCTTGGCGAGCCGGCTGATGCGGTCAAAACGTTCTTCGGGTTCCGTATCGAGAACATGCAGGGCCCACAGATCCGCCAGGCGGGCAGCTTCGTCAGCGGGTAACTCAGGCGGACGCAAGAAGACTCCCGTTCTGCCGGTGTCGGTCTTGCGAATATTGTCCTAAAAACCGATTTGACACCGAGCTTTTCGCTCAGCATATCGCCATCCCGCGCCGGGTGCAAGAAACCGTACGACTTGCCGGTGCCCAGCGTTCACGCGTAGAGTTGAATGGATGGACGAAACCGCAAGTACACAAACGACATCGACGCGCCGGTTGCCCGCATCATCCCAACCGCCCAACGTCTGCCCACGGGCCCAACCGACTGGGCCATCGCAGGATTGCCGGTTGCGACCGGCCTGGAGATCGTAAACGGACACTGGACAAGGAGGCCCACATGTCCCGCATCCTGTTCATCCTCAATGACGCGCCCTACGGCACCGAGCGCAGCTACAACGGCCTGCGGCTTGCCGGGTCTCTGGCCAAACGCGAAGGCACCGAGATCACGGTCTTTTTGATCGGCGACGCTGCCGCCTGCGCCAAAGCTGGGCAGAAGACGCCGCAAGGCTACTACAATATCGAGGTGATGCTCAAGAACGTGATCCGCGCCGGCGCAACAATCGGCGTCTGTGGCACCTGTCTCGATGCCCGCGGCATCAGTGATGCCGAACTCATTGAAGGCACGCGTCGCAGCACGATGGCGGAATTGACCGACTGGACCGCAGAATCCGACCGCACACTCGTATTTTGACACACGTCGGGCGAGCTGGCGCCATACTCCGCTAGGCTATTTTCAAGCAGCACGGGCTGCGCCGTGTACTCTGTTCCTATTCGACAACTGACCACCCAAAGGAATCCTCCATGACCGCACCCAAAGACACCGGCCTCTCGACCCGCTGCATTCACGCCGGTGAAGAGCGCGATCCCCGTGGCGCCATCCACATGCCGCTCTACAATCACTCGACCTTCGCCTTTGAGGATACGGCAGCGCTGCTCGACGTCGTCGAAGGCCGCGTGAGCGGCAGCCTCTACACGCGCTACGGGCTCAACCCGACGATCACAGCGACCGAGGCCAAGCTGGCGGCCATTGAAGGCGGCGAGGCGGCGCTGGTCTTTGGCTCGGGCATGGCTGCCGAAGCCGCAACCTTCCTGACACTCTGCCGCACGGGCGACCACATCGTCTGCATCGGCGATGTGTACGGCGGTACCTACGAGCTTCTTGCCGCCAACCTGCCGAACTTGGGCATCACCACGACCTTTCTACTGGGCAGCGAACTCGACCGTCTGGATGAGGTGATCGACGAGCACACACGCATCATCTTTTTCGAGACGCCGACCAATCCGACCATGGAGGTATTCGACATCGCAGCGATTGCCGCCGTGGCCAAACGGCGCGGCGTGACGGTCATTGTCGACGGCACCTTCGCCACGCCCGTCAACCAGAATCCGTTGGCACTTGGTGCCGACCTGGTCGTCCATAGCACCACCAAATACCTCGGCGGCCACAGCGATCTGACTGGCGGCGTGGTGATTGGCCCGGCAGAGCGCTTGAAACCAATTTGGACTTGGCGCAAAAACCTAGGCCAAATGATGGCGCCCGAAGTTGCCTTCGCACTGGCGCGAAGTCTGCGAACGCTGGTGGTGCGCGTGCGGGCTCAGAACACGACGGCGGGCCTGCTGGCCGAGCGCTTGGCGGCCCACCCGCGTGTGTCAGCGGTACATTATCCCGGGTTGAAGGAGCACCCGGGGCACGCGGTGGCCGCACGCCAGATGCGTGGTTTCGGGGGCATGCTGAGTTTCATCGTCGACGGCGAGGCCACCGGGGCTGCGGCCGTGGTTGACCGGCTGCGTCTGTTCTCGATTGCGGCAAGCCTTGGCGGGGTCGAAAGCCTCGTTACACAACCCATCACGACCACCCACTACGGGTTACTGCCGGCCGAGCGCGCCCGCCGCGGCATTGTCGACGGCTTGATCCGTTTGTCCGTGGGGCTCGAAGATGCTGACGACCTCTGGGCCGATCTGGCGCAGGCACTGGGCGGTTGAGTGCTTGACGGACGGCACGCCGCCGATCTACCTAGACCACAACGCGACGACACCGCTCGCGCCCGAGGTGCTGGAGGCCATGCTGCCCTTTTTGCAACGGCAGCATGGCAACCCGTCGAGCAGCCATGTGTATGGCCGGGTGGCGGCAGCAGCCGTACTGGCGGCCCGCGAAACCGTGGCCCGGGTGGTCGGCTGCGGGCCGGACGAAGTGGTCTTCACCTCGGGCGGCACCGAGTCGAACAACCTGGCGATTCGCGGCGTCGTCGCCGCCCGCCCCGACCGCAGCCACGTGCTGACGACAGTGGTCGAACACCCCGCGACGGAACGTCCGTGCGCGGCGCTGGAGCAGCAGGGCCACAGTGTCACAAGGATTGGTGTAACCGCCGACGGCACGATCCATCTCGATGCCGCAGAGCAGGCGCTCGGCCAAGACACGGCTCTTGTGTCCGTGATACATGCGCACAATGAGACGGGCATCGTGCAGCCGGTGGCGGCATTGGCCGCGCGGGCCAAGCGCCACGGGGCCATCGTCCACGTAGACGCCGCCCAGTCGCTGGGAAAAATTGACGTTAACCTCGATATACTGGGGGCCGACCTGCTTTCGCTTGCCGCCCACAAATTGTACGGCCCCAAGGGTGTGGGCGCACTGATCGTGCGGCACGGAACGCCGCTGGTTCCGCTCGCCACCGGGGCAGGCCAAGAAGGCGGCCTCCGACCGGGCACCGAAAACGTGGCTGGCATCGTGGGGCTGGCTGCAGCCTGCGCAGTGGCTGCCCGCGACCTCACCGTTGAGGGCCAGCGCGTAGGCGCTCTTTGCGATGACCTTTTCGCACGCCTTGCAGCAGCCATTCCCGGTCTTGCCCTGAATGGCAGCCACGCCGTGGAGCGGTTGCCGAACACGCTCAGTGTGCGCTTCCCTGGTGTGGCCGGCAGCGACATCCTGGCTGCTGCACCGGGCATTGCCGCCTCGACGGGCTCAGCCTGCCATGCCGGCCTTGACGCACCACCCGCGGTCCTCCTGGCTATGGGCATTGCCGCCGAGGACGCTCTCGGTACAGTGCGGCTCAGCCTGGGCCGTGGTACGGACGCCGCGGCGGTCCAGGCGGCGGCGGACCAGCTTGGCGCCGCCTGGTTGGTGCTGCGCGGCCGATCAACTGAGGCGACGCAGACCCGCTAGTCGTTGCAGATGGCGGCCATGGCTGCGGGGTCTGTTTCGCCGTCACAAGCGACGCAGACGGCACCAACGGCCGCGCCGACCTCAAGGCTGCACATTGCGGACAGCAACCCGCCCTCCGGCGCCTGCCGGCAAATGGTAGGATATGCGAAATGGAGGCGCCATGAAACA
>CAZUAB010000017.1:0-11107 GCA_964617795.1 uncultured bacterium | reverse complement strand
CCCCTGTTCGAATACGGCCAATACCTCGTCGCGCCACGGCCGGATTGCCGCGGCCACGCTGGCGGCCCTAGCACTCGCATCCTGCAGCAAAACATCACTGACGGATGCCGAGCGGCTGCGCTCGGTTGCCCTCACCGAGACAAACGACCTCAGCTGCCTGAAAGCGCCCGTCGAGGTCCTCTTTACGGCCGCGGGTGAGCCGCATATCTACGGCGAGAGCGAAAATGATGTCGCCTGTGCGCTCGGCTTTGTCGTCGCACGCGACCGCTTCTTCGAGATGGAGATGGCCTCGCGACTGGCGCTCGGACGCCTTGCGGAGATTTTTGGCGATTTTGCCATCGAGACCGATATCGAAAACCGCACGCTCGGCATGCGTGCGGCGGCCGAACGTCTGTTGGCCGGCACTAGCCCGGCTTGGCGGGCCAAAATCGAAGCCTATGCCGCGGGGGTCAACGAATATGTCACCCGCGCCCGCGACGGGAAACTGCCGCTGCCGAGCGAATACGACTTCGCTCTGCTGCGCGCGCTGGGTGGCTTTTCGGCCGGCGCCGACATGCTTGATGACTGGGACGCGCTCAAGGTCGCCGCAATGGGCGTCGTCGTGATCTACGAGGCTGGCTTCGGCACTGGCGAGCTCGGCTACGACGCCGGGCTGCGGCAGGCTGAATCGTGGGGACTCGACCTGCCTCTGTCTAACCTGCGTCGCGCCGGCCTACAGCACGACATTATTGCCTCGATTGAGCCGCTGTACCCAATCAACTCCTCGATCGGCTGGGTGCCGGGCGCGCCGGCAGCAGCGCCAGCCCGCCCACGGCCACGGGTTGAATCGGGTGTACTCGCTCGCGCATTGGAAACCGGCGAAGCGTGGCAGAAACGCCACAAACGGCCTGCCGACGAGCCCGGGATCGGCAGCAACGCTTGGGCAGTGGCGCCGTCGATTACCGCCGACGGGCAAACCCTTCTGGCCGGCGACGGCCACCTCAGCCTGACAGTCCCCGCGTTTTTCTACTTGGCGCACGTCGACACCAAGGTCCTCGGCAAAGGCAACCTGCACTTTATGGGGCTGGCCTTGCCAGGCGTACCGCTCATGGGCCCCGGCACCAATGGCCACATCGCGTGGACGCAGACAGTCCTCAACGGTGACGGGATCGACTGGTATGCCGAGGACGTCGTACTTGATACGAACGGCCGCCCCAAGGCTCTGCGTTTTCAGGGCGCTCAGCAGCCGTTAACCGCCATTGATGAGACCTACCGCCTCCCCGGCGGCAAGACCGAAACGATCGCACGTTATGAGACGACCGGCGGACGGATGCTCTACAGCCTAGAAGGCGAAACGCTCGACGGTCCAGACGACGAAGGCAAGGCAGTCAATGTCAACGGCCGCTGGATTCTGGCTGGAGACATCGACGAAGACGGCGTGGTCAGCGCCGTCTCCATGGTGATCGGCGCACAATTCGAGCGCCACCTCTTCGACAATCTGGGCGAAGTGGCCTACGCACGAACGGTCGAAGAAGTCGCTGCGCTGCATCGCAATGTGGTCAACTATTCAGCGATCCTGACCGTCGCCGATGCGGACGGCAACGTCATGACCAATGGCTGGGTGGCGGTTCCCTGCCGTGACTACTTGCCCCGAGACGCCAACGGTATCCCATTGCCGGGCGCCAACCCACAACGGCTGATCGACGGCACGCTCTACCCCTCGTGGCAGGTGCGTGTGCGTGACGACGGCAGCATCGACCCGGCGCCGGGTGACGAACTCGCCTGCATCCTTCCGCCCGATCGTTACCCGATCGGGCTCAACCCCACCCAAGGGTATGTTCTAAACGCCAACAACGAAATCCACAACAACGCCTTTGACGGCGATCTTTGGAACGACACCTACCTGGGCGGCCCCTGGGACGTCGCCTTCCGTGCCAAGCGCATCGACGACGTCCTTAGCGCGGGCGCCGGTAGCCACGACGTAGACACGATGGTTGCACTGCAGGCCGACCACCATTCGAATGTTGCCGCTGAATTCTTGGGTGATTTTTTGGCCGCTATCGAACGAGTGGCGGCGCTGCCCGACGATGCCTCCGACAGCAAGGGCCGCCAGCGTGCGCTATGGTCGGCTCACCGTGCACGCATCGACGACGCCGCCAAGCGGTTGCGAGACTGGCAGTCACGCGGCCTCAACGCGGCGTCGGGCGTTGAAACATTCTACAATGTCTCAACGGACATGGATCGCCTCGACGCTGTGGCCACCTCGATTTGGAACGCGTGGCTGGCCAAGGCGGTCAATGGGCTGTTCGTCGACGAGGCGATTCCGGGCGGTGCCTTTCCGGGCTCGACGAGGGCACGGCAGCTCAAGCTGCTACGCGATTTTCTGGATGGAGTCGGTGCGGGCAATCCCGGCAAGCTGGCCTCCTGGAATCCGGATACGCTGGAGCCCGTCTACTGGGACGACGCAACCACCCCTACGATCGAACTGCGCGATGAGATCCTGATCCGCGGTTTGGTACAGGGCCTTGACTTCCTAGCCTCGCCGGCCGGCCCTGACATGCGCAGCGGCGGCTTCGGCAGCAACGATCCTGCAGACTGGCTGTGGGGACTCAAGCATTTCGTGCGCTTCGACAGCATTCTGGCTATGGCCGTGTCGGACGACATGTCCGCGATCTTCGAGCCATTCGGCATCACCACAAAAACGCTGCCGCTACGCGGTGAAGAGCGCGCTACCGGATTGATGGGACGACTCAAGGGCTTCCCGCGCCCGGGTGATCAATTTGCTGTCGATGCCGCCAACTTCGGCTTCGGCGAGGACTTCTCGTACGGATCGGGGCCCGTGATGCGCATGGCCATCTCACTCGGCTCCAAGGGCGTCCGCGGTTACAACCTCGTTCCCGGAGGCCAATCCGGCCTTAACGACTCCCCCCATTACGCCGACCAAGCGGCCATGTGGCTGGCCAACGAGGCCCTGCCGATGCACTTCACCGTCGACGCCGTCGTCAAACACGCCGAGCGGCGAGAGCAATTGATGCCGTGAGGCAGGCGGTGCCGAGGCAGGCGGTGCCAGGCAGGCGGTGCCAGGCAGGCGGTGCCGGACACCGCGCCCTACATTGTTGTAATTAGGCTGCTGCACCACACGCGTACGGTCAGGGTTTCAGCGATCGCGCCTGATGGCGTCGGGCTGCGTGACTCAGCACGGATACGCGACAACCACACAACTTGGCAAGATCAGAAAGCCTGAGCTGTGGCGCCTGCCCGACGCGACACGCCAACTCACCTCTGGCCGAGGTCGCGGCACGCGATCGACCATGCAGCACATCATCGGCCGTGAGCCCGCGCTCACGTGCCACCGCATCGATGGCAGTCCGCAACTCGTCCACACGCTGGGCAGCATTGGCCGCCGACTCGGCAGCATCTCGCGAATCACCTGGATCCTGATCCGCCGCCGAAACCACCCCCAACGCACGCCCGGGCTCGAAGCCGAGTGGGTCTGGCTCAAGACTGAATATGAATCGTTGGTACTCGCTGCGCGCGTGCGTCGGCAGGCCCCCGAACACGGACAAACCCAAATTAACGCTGAGCCAAGCGGGTGCCGGGTCGCCCAGATAGGCTCTGTGGCTGCTCCATTGATAGTCCAGCGGATCCCTGCAAAGGCCCGCCCGAACTGGATTTAAGTGAATGTAACGAATAAGGGTCCTGAAGTAGCCCGGACCCGTAACCTCATCCGCATGATAGCGCCGCTCGAACAGATGCCCGCAGCGACCGCGTTGGGCGTTGATCTCCCGTGCGTACGCTGAGAGGATACGCTGCATCGGCGACCCTAAGGGCAGTTCGTCAAGAATCACGGCCAAGTGAAAATGGTTGGTCATCAGGCACCATGCGACGATCTGAACACGCCATGCCGGAAGGTGCTCTCCCAACAACGTCAGGAATCGCCGCCGGTGCCCATCTTCGAAGAAGAGCGGATCGCGACCATTGCCACGCGCGTACACGTGGTAGACACCGTGGGGCCGAAATTGGCGGAGCGGTCGCGGCACCGCATCACTTTATCACCCGTGCAGCGATGCTGCATATTGGCAAGCGGTATTTTTAGACGGATGCGGGAATGTGCTACAACGGAGACGCAATTCAATTGCAATTGCAACAATGGTGCCGCAACAATGGTGCCGGACACCGATTGCTGCAGAGTTGCAATTACAACAGCTTGGAGTTTGGTGTCCGGCACCGGCACCTCTTCAGTTGTAATTGCAACTCAGCGGTGCCAGGTGTCCGGCACCGAAGGTCCGTCGGGCACCGAAGGTCCGTCGCCCAGTTCGCCGAAGCCATGCCGCACGCCCGACTAGCAGGGCATGCCGAAGAACAATCGACAAAACCCGCCGCACCTGCTACATAATCTTCGATCAGCCCGTGCCAAGACTGGGCAAGCGCGCAGGCAACTCGTGGGCTCGCTCTGCCGCTCGGGGGGACGCGGTGATCAACGCCTTAATCCGCTTGAAAACGAGATCAAAACGCAGGTCTCCGCTGCCGTACTGGATAATTTCGCTACCGACCACGACGCCGCCTCCGCGAAGCCATAACGACACATCACATTGTCTGCGGCTACGCAGTTACGGGGGCTAGTAGCTTCCGCACGGTGCCTTAGAGCAACGGCCTTGGAATCAGACTCCTACACGGACGGAACACGTTCCGTGAGCGCGTTCCTGCGGGCCGATCAATCGACGGCAACCTCGTTCGGCAACTCATTTCGGTCGTCGTCGCGCGGCGGAAAATGAGTCGCCAAATCGCGGCCAATGGCCTCAACTGCGGCGACGAGGCCTTCACCTGGGCGCCCACCACGGATCGCGGTGACCAAGTCGTCGACGTGGCGTTGCCATCCATCGACGCCAACTCTTGCATGGATGCCGAGATCGGCGAGGAGCTGCACGCGATGTTCGAGCCACGACACGTACAGCAGTACGCCACTGCGATCACGGGTCTCGGTCAGACCACGGACCACGAAAGCGGCCTGTGCGGAACGCTCCACTGCGCGTGTGATCCGGATATGCCCCAGAAATCGTCGCAACAGCCACGGGCGCCCGGCTACGGTCCACGACCACAACATCCAGCCGGCTAGCGCCGCCAATGCGAGGGGGCCTTCGACAGAAGCAGTCATTGGAAGATCCCACCAGAGCCATCGCTGGGCAAGTGCGCCACTGATTTGCCATGCGCCAACCCCGCAGAGTGTCAAGCCAGCCGCAATGCCAGCCCGCACATCACCGTAACCATCGCTAGCGTCCGCGACGACGACCACGATCTCGCCGGCCGTTGCACGCTCAGCCGCAGCCACCGCGGCCTCGATGCGGGCCAAATCGTCGGCAATCCTTCGCTTCGGCATGACTTACCAGCCTCCCGAGGCGCCGCCGCCGCCGAATCCGCCACCGCCCCCGAATCCACCGAAGCCCCCCCCACGGCCACCCATTCCACCGCCGAAGCCACCACCAAAGCCGCCCGGCCAAACCCGGCCGCCGCCGTGGCCAAGTCGCGACCATCGTCGAGAGATCCAGACGCCGCGCGCGATCGCCAGCGGTAGAAATACGCCGAGTCCCCAGGGCCAACCCCAGAGGTAGCCGACAACGAAGCCTATCAACGTCGGCAGGAACCCCACGATCGCGAGAATTACCACCGCAACACCGAACACGGCACCGGGATCCAGCCCCCCGAGGCGGTCCCGCAGGCTCTGCGGGTCAGCGGCGAGCGCCACTGCCGGCTCCTCCCCCCGACCACGGGCGCAGAGCTCGTCGAACGCGGCAACGATGCCGCCAGCGTAGCTGCCGGTTCGAAACTGCGGCGCCATCACATTGCGGATCACACGAGAAGCAAGGGCATCGGGAATCGAACCCTCAAGGCCGTATCCAACCTCGATACGGATTTTGCGGTCATCGATCGCCACCACCATGAGCAGCCCGTCGTCCCGGCCCTCGCCGCCCAAACCCCAACGCTCGGCGGTGCGAATCGCGTAGTTTTCGATCGGCTCCCCGTCTAGGGACGGAATGACGATCAGGGCGAAGTCCTGGCCAGTCGCCGTGCGATGGTCGCGCAATTGTGTTTCAAGACGCTCGGCATCCTCGGCGGAAAGCACACCGGCGAAATCATTGACGTGGCCACGAGGGCGGGGAACGTCGGCAGCCCTTGCCAGCAGCGGATACCCCACCAGCAAAGCGATCAGCGCCACCGCCAGCCGCACGAAGCGGCGCACGGGCCTACTTGAACTCGACGGTCGGCGGCGTGTCGAGATCGGGACGCCGCGGCTCGAAGGTGGGGCGCACCGTCATGTTGCGCAGACCGGCCCCGATCGAAGAGGGAAACCGCAGGACGACTTTGTTGTATTCGGCGACGACCTCGACGTAACGCTTGCGGGCGACCGCAATGCGATTCTCGGTACCCTCGAGCTGGGCCATCAGATCGCGGAACGCCTCGCTCGCCTTAAGATCGGGATAACGCTCGACGGTAACCAACAGACGCGAAAGGGCACCGGACAACTGGCCCTGGGCCGCCTCGAAACGCTCAAGGGCCGCGGCGTCTCCGGTCGTTTCGGGCCCGACTTGGATCGACGTGGCCTTGGCCCGCGCCTCGACCACGGCCGTCAACGTCTCCTGCTCGAACTCCGTGACACCCGTAACGGCACGAACAAGGTTAGGAACCAAGTCGGCCCGGCGCTGGTACTGATTCTGAACTTCGGCCCAAGCGGCCTTGACATCTTCATCCAGCTCGACCACACGGTTGTAACCACAGCCCGACGAAGCGAAAGCGATGATCGCAGCGAACCACAGCGACGGCGAACGGAACAATTTCAGCACGGCAACCTCCAATGGATGACGACTTCATTCTACGCCAGTCAGCCACCCGGTGTCACGAACGGCGGCAGTGTCCGGTACGGATATCGATGAAGTTGCAATTGCAACATCCAACACCGCGGTGTCCGGCACCTCGCTGTTGCAATTGCAACGCTGCAGACTGCTGGTGTCCGGCACCTATTGCCCGGCACCTATTGCCAATCCCCGTTGTTCCGGCTAGGCTCAAGAGCATGAAACGCCGTCGCGTCGTCGTCGCCGCAGTGATTGGCATTGCCGTGGTGTTGCTGCCGCTGTTCAAGCCAGCAGACCGGGGCGCGGCGCACGACGCCTATTTTGCAGCCATGCAGGGTGCGCTGCGTGACGCTGGCATCGCCAAGCCGGTACTCGTGCTCGACCTCGACCGGCTCGATAGCAACGTCGATCATCTGCGCAAGGTTATTGCACCGCCGCGTAGTTTTCGTATCGTCGCCAAGTCGCTGCCGTCCGTGCCGCTCGTGCGCTACATCGCCGAGCGAACCGACAGCCATGCGTTGATGGTCTTCCACGAGCCATTTATGCGCGCTTGGGCACAGGCCATGCCCGGGGCCGAGCAGCTCGTCGGCAAGCCGCTGCCGGCCGCCGCAGCCCGCCGTTTCTACGCCGAGGTCGTGACGTCGACTGGGTTTGATCCGGTCAGGCAGGTACAGTGGCTGGTCGACAGCGAGGCCCGACTGCACCAATATCATAAGCTGGCGCAAGACCTCGGCCGACGGCTGCGTATCAACATTGAGATCGACGTCGGGCTGCACCGCGGCGGGCTGGTACGCCCCGATGCCTTGCCGGCCCTTCTTGATATCATCGCTGGTGACTCTGATTATCTGGAATTCGCCGGGCTGATGGGCTACGATGCCCATGTGGCGCACGCTCCACCGATCCTGTCGTCCCCCAAGCGGGAGCTGCGCGCCGTGCTGGATCGCTATCGGGCCTTTGTCGACGCCGGCCGCCGCGCGCAGCCAGCGCTTTTTGCCGCGCCGCTCACCTTCAACGGGGCCGGCAGCAAAACCTACCCGATGTACGGCCCGGCGGACATCCTCAACGACCTTGCCGCGGGCTCGGGGCTAGTCAAGCCCAGCGACTTCGACGTACCATCGCTGGCCGCGCACACGCCGGCGCTGTGGATTGCCGCCCCCGTGCTCAAGCGCATCAAGGGCGTGCAGATTCCGTTCGTCCCGTGGCTGGGTCGCCTGATGACCTGGTGGAACGCCAATCGTGCCGTCACCTACTTCATTTACGGTGGCGGCTGGCTGGCGAGCTACGCTTCACCGACTGGGCTGATCGACAACAACGTCTACGGTTTCAGCACCAATCAGGCGATTGTCAACGGCTCGCTGCGGACTCAACTGACTCCGGACGATTTCATCTTCCTGCGGCCGACACAGAGCGAGCGGGTGATGCTGGAATTCGGCGATATTGTCGTCGTGCGCGGCGGCACCGTGGTGGATCATTGGCCGGTGCTTAGCGAGCGCCAATGATGCGCCGCCGTGCGGCAATCCTGGCCCTCACGTGCCTTGTGGCTGCTTGCAACCGCGAGCCCGGCACGCCCGTTGCCGATTGTACCCAACCCTCGGGACCGGTCGAGATCCTCCGTGATGCGTGGGGCGTGCCGCATGTCAAGGTGCGTACACTGCCGGATGCCGCCTTCGGACAGGGGTACGCACAGGCCGCCGATCGCTTGCTGCAGATCGACTTGTTGCGGCGCACCGCGCGGGGCATGCGTGCTGAGCTGCTCGGCGCCGATGAACTCGAGATGGATCGGCTCGTACGCACCCTTGATCTTCCCGGCGCGGCGCGGGCCTCGCTAGACGCACTTGACCCCGCCGCAATCTGCTTGGTCGACGCCTTTGCCAGCGGCGTCAATACCTACTTGGAACGCATGGCGGCTGGCGACCCACGCGCGCCGCGCAGCCGCGACCTCGATGTTCTGGACCCGGCCTATCTGCCACCACGTTGGAGCCGTTTGGACGTGGTCATCGTCGCGACGGCCGCGACATTTTCACTGTCGTCGAATCTGGAGAGCGACCTCGTACGGACGGCAGCGCCTATGCTACTGGGCGAGGATCTAGCCGACGCGCTGATTCGCTACGCGCCGCTCGTGCCGGTCTATGCCACGCACGACCCAGCCGAAGATCCAGCGATCGCGGCGGTGACGACACCCGCGGGAGCGCCGCCGCTACGGTCTAGCCCACCGGCCGAAGCCACCACCGCCGCACCGCCAATCGAGGCCACCGCAATAGCCGCCGCCCTGCGGTCGTTTGCCGGGACCTGGCAGCGGCTCAAGGCGGCGCTCGGCCCGACCGCCAGCAACAACTGGGCGGTCGCAGGGCGCGCCGCGGCGGGTGGCGGCGCCATGCTGGCCAGTGATCCGCACGGCGGCATCGGCATTCCATCGAGTTTTCACGAAATTCACTTGATGATCGCCGAGCCCGATCTGAACGTCTACGGGATTGCGGTGGCCGGTGGTCCGATGGTGCACATCGGCCACAATCAGCACGCCGCGTGGGCCTTTACCAACTACGGCGCTGATGTCGGCGACCTTTACCGCGAAACACGGGCACCCGGTCGGCGCGATGCCGTGATGCGTGACGGTGCGCCACTCCTGCTGGAGACCCGTCGCGAAGTCATCCGTGTCCGCCCAGCGGGCCGCGCCGTCGCGGAAGCCGCAGAGGTGACGCTGGATGTTAAGGTGGTCCCGGGCCACGGGGCCATTCTCAACGATGTTCTACCGCAGCCACTGCCGCTACTTTTCGGCGACACCCCGATCAGCTACCGCTGGATTGGCGCCGGCCCCACCCGCGAGGCCCAGGCACTGGCTGGCCTCGCGACGATTTCAGACTGGCAGGACTTCGTCGCCAATGCCGACGACTGGGAGGTTGGTGCGCAAAATACAGTGTTTGCCGGGGCCGGCGGTGACATCGGCTATCTGGCAACCGGGCGTTTTCCGCAGCGGCCGTGGGCAAGCCGGGACCTCGACGCCATTCGACCACTACCCGGCGACGGCTCGGAAGTATGGCAAGGCGACGCTGATTTCGATGATATCCGTACACTCTATGACCCGCCGTGGGGGTTTGTGGCCTCGGCCAACGCCGACCCGGCTGGACTCAGCGAGGACGATGATCTGTGGGCGCCGCGCTACCTGGGTTACAACTTCGATTTTGGATTTCGCATCGCCCGTATTCGGCGGGTGCTTGCCGCGGCAATCGACAGTGGATACGCCGACTTGGCGACCATGCAGACACTGCAAACCGATGTTTACGTGGGCTTCGCCGACATGTTGGCACCGCTTGCTGCTGCTGTTGCGGCCCGGCACCCTGCCGCGGTGAGCGCCGCCATGCTCGGTCCGACGCTGGACACGCTGGCGAACTGGGATCGACAGGCGACGGGAGACGCGCCTGGGGCTGCCATCTTTCACCTTTGGGTCGCGCATCTGGTCGCCGATTATCTGGCCACGCCGGTGCTCGAGGCACTACGGCCACTCTTGTTGGGGGACCTGCAGATCGCGCTGCGGGCGCTGGTGCGGGCGCTCAGCCGCGGCGATGCCCGATTCTTCCCCGACGGGGTTGATACAGCGGTGCTGGCCGCGCTCGCTGCGGCCCGCGACGATCTTGTCGACTGGTTCGACAGCGCGGACCCGGCCGATTGGCCGTGGGGCCCGCTGCACGTGCGCGAATTCACGCACCCGCTCGGCGGTGACTTGAGCCGCGGCCCGCTGCCGGCGCCGGGCGGCTTCGCGGTGGTCAACCGCGCCGAGCCCCGATACCTCGGTGAATCGGGCGCGTTGCCCCTGCCCTGGACAATCGCCGACGGTCCCGATATGCGCTTCGTCGTAGAATTCGGCGCCGCAGGGCCTCGCGCCCGTATCATGCTGCCGCACGGCTCAAGCGGTGATCCCGACTCCCCGCATTACGACGACCAGATCGCACCTTGGATTGCCGGCGAGTATCGCGACGCCCTGTTCGACCCGACCGCTGTTGAAGCCGCCGCCGTCTCGCGACTGAGGGCATGGTAGCGGCTGGCAGCGCCGAGCCGATTCACTGCCCGCGTGCACCTCACCAGTCAAGGCCCGGTTTGCCGCTTGGTATGCGCCAGCGTTCAACGGCCTCGTCGGCAAACTGGACCAGCAGCGGCAGCGCCAGCAAATACGCCGCCACCCGCGCCCACCAGGCAAAATCGACCCAATAGAGGACCGCGCCCACGGCGCCGGCGGCGGCGAACAGCGGCAGGGTGACCTTACGAAAGAACCCTCGCTGCCCGCT
>CAZUAB010000016.1:0-26707 GCA_964617795.1 uncultured bacterium | reverse complement strand
CGTTATCGATCTCGTGAATGTCCTCGCTCCCGACTTTGTGGTGGTTTTTGATCTGGGCGCTCGGGCCGCGGCCCGAGCTCGACTCGATCACGTCGGGGTAGAGCGTGCCCTGGGCGAGGAACTTGGCGCCCTCGATCTTGGCCGCCTCTTCGTGAAAGACGTCGACGAACAGCTTGCCGATCGCCTTGCGCTTGGCCTCGGGGTCGCTCAGGCCCTTGAGCGCGGCGAAAAAGCGCGGACCCGCCTCGACGACGGTCAGCGGCACCTTGAAATGGCGCTCGAAGACCTCGCGGACGCGGGCGCCCTCGTCTTTGCGCAGAAGGCCCGTGTCGACGAAGATGCACTGCACGCGGTCGCCGATCGCGTGGGCCAGTAGCGCCGCGACCACCGAGCTGTCGACCCCGCCGGAAAGACCGCAGATCACGCGGTCGTCGCCGACCTGGGCGCGGATCTTGGCCGATTCCTCGACAATGAAGTTGCCCATGGTCCACTCGGGCTTGCAGCCGCAGACATCGAAAACGAAGTTCTCGATCACCGTGCGCCCGCGCGGCGTGTGGTGCACCTCGGGGTGAAACTGGACGCCGAACACCGGCTTCGTGCGGTGGCGGACGGCGGCGATCGGCGCGTTGGCCGAGGCGCCGATCACCTCGAAGTCGGGGGCCAGCTCTTCGAGGCGGTCGCCGTGGCTCATCCAAACCGTGAGCTCTTCACCGACGGCAAAGCCCGCCAAGATGCCCTCGGCCTTGACGACCTTGAGCTCGGCGCGGCCGTACTCACGGTCGTGCGCCGGGGCCACGCGGCCGCCGAACTGCTGATTGAGCAGTTGCAGGCCGTAGCAGATCCCGAACAGCGGCAGTTCGAGCGACCAGAGGCCGTCGGCGGGACGCGGCGAGCCGGCGGCATGGACCGAGGCGGGGCCGCCGCTCAGCACGATGCCTTTGGCGCCGAAGTCGCGAATACGTTCGAACGGCACGTCGCAGGGCAGGATCTCGCAATAGACGTGGGCCTCACGGATTCGCCGTGCGATGAGCTGCGTGTATTGGCTGCCGAAGTCGAGAATCAGGATGCGGTCCACGGAGCCTCGCTCATTCCATGCGGTAGTTGGGGGCCTCGCGGGTAATGATCACGTCGTGGACGTGGCTTTCGCGCAGGCCGGCGGTGCTGATCCGGACAAAACGGCCCTTCTCGTACATCTCGGCGATCGTTGCCGCCCCGATGTAGCCCATGCCGGCGCGAATGCCTCCGGTCAGTTGGTAGAGCGTCTGGGCGAGCGGACCACGGTACGGTACACGGCCTTCGATGCCTTCTGGCACCAGCTTGCGCTCCAAGTCGTACTCGTCGGTCTGTTCCTGAAAGTAGCGGTCGCGGCTGCCCTGCACCATGGCGCCCAAACTGCCCATGCCGCGGTAGACTTTGTAGCTGCGGCCCTGATAGAGGATCATTTCGCCGGGGCTCTCGTCGGAGCCGGCAAACAGCGAACCGGCCATCACGCAGTCGGCGCCGGCAGCCAGGGCCTTGACGACATCCCCCGAGTACTTGATGCCTCCGTCGGCGATTACCGGGACTCCCAGCGGACGTGCGACGTCAACGACGTTCTGAATGGCCGTGAGCTGTGGTACGCCAATACCGGCCACGACGCGCGTTGTGCAGATCGAGCCGGGCCCGATGCCGACCTTGACCCCATCCACGCCAGCGTCGATGAGAGCTTGTGCGGCCGTGCCGGTGGCGATGTTTCCGGCCACGATCTGCAGGTCGGGCCAGGCGGCACGCAGGCGTTTGACGGTCTCAATGACCTTATGCGAATGGCCGTGCGCTGTATCGACGACGATGGCATCCACGCCAGCTTCGACGAGCGCTGATACGCGGAACTCGGTTGCGGCGTCCGTACCGACGGCGGCGGAAACACGCAGGCGACCGTGCTCGTCCTTGTTGGCGCGCGGATGCTTGCTGCGCTTCTCGATGTCGGCAATCGTGATCAGCCCCGCCAAGGTGCCATCAGGGTGGACCACCGGCAGTTTTTCGATGCGGTGGCGTTGCAAAACTTCTTTGGCCTCGTCCAGCGAGACATCGCCGCTCGCGGCGATCGTGACCAGCTTGTCACCACCGGTCATGGCCATGCGCACTTTCTGCGAGGCATCCTTCTGAAAGCGCAGGTCGCGGTTGGTCAAAATGCCCACCAATTTGCCGTCGGCGTCGACCACCGGAATGCCGCCCACCTGATGCTCGCCGACAAGGCGCCGCGCATCGGCAATCGTCGCATCGGGGCCGATCGTGATGGGGTTCTGAATGATCGTGTTCTCGGCTTTTTTGACCGTCCTGACGTGGCGCGCCTGCTCTTCGGGCGGCATGTTGCGGTGCATCACGCCGATCCCGCCTTCACGGGCCATCACGATGGCGGCACGCGCCTCGGTGACCGTATCCATCGCAGCGGAGACAAGGGGGACATTGAGGCCGATGCCGCGACTGAAGTGAGAGCGTGTATCGACGTCGGTGGGCAGCACGTTGCTTTCGCCGGGCAGCAGCAGGACATCGTCGAAGGTTAGTGCGAGTTCGAGATTGCGTTCGAGCATGGATTCAGGATCTCCCTTGGGCGGCTGCGGCGAGGGTGGCAGCGCCCTCCAGCAGGCCCGATTCGATGTTCGTCCACTCGCGTACACCGGCTGTCTCGACAAAGGCGCCGAGGATGCCGAGCCCCGGCCCAATCAACTGCGCCCGCTCGGGCCCGACGCCAGGCACCGCATACCAGTCAGCGGCCTGCCACGTCGATCGTCCGCTTGCCAGTTCGCGGAGCCAGTCGGCCGGTATCCGTGCCCCGTTCAGGCGGCCGCGCGCAAAATCTGCCAACCCGAGATAGGCGAGGGCTGTCGCGCTCGATGTCCCGCAGGACGATGCAAGCACACGCGGACGAGCCTCGGCAAGCAGGGCGGGCAGGCCTACATTGTAGACCTCGCGGGCGGCCCGGTCAAGCGCCGCCCGGCTGCGCGCCAGGCTTGCCGTGAGGTCCTCGTCGGGATCCGCGGCCAAGGTGACAACGCCCACCGGCAGGCTGACCGAGGCTTCGAAATGGTGCCCATCGCCCCAGCTCAATTCCGTGGAACCGCCACCGATGTCGACGAGCGCCCAGCGTCCGCCGTTGTCCGGCATCGCCGACGATGCGCCGGCAAACGACAGTGCGCCTTCCTCGTCGGCGCCGATGATGTCGAGCGGGTGGCCCAGCGCGCTGGCGAGTGCGTCGCGCACCTCGGCGCGATTGGCGGCCACCCGGATCGCATGCGTGGCCAATGCGCGAACCGCGTGAGCGGCTGGCACGGTGCCGGCGCCCGGTTGCCATTCGGCCAGCAGCCGTGCGCCGCGTTTTAGATCTTCATCCTCAATGCGACCCGTTGACGGCAGGCTGTGTCCAAGCCCAACCACCTGCCGGCCGTACGCGATCTCCTGCCAGCGGCCTCTGTTGAAGCGCACCGCCAGCCAACGAAAGGTGTTGGTGCCCAAGTCATAGATGACGAGGTCGGCAGGCATGGTGTCGGGGGTGGGCACGCGACGAGGCTCCGAGTGCGGGAAGGCGCGGATTTGGGTGTTCGATCGGCACGTTGGCGATGCCGATCACAGTATACCCGTGCAAGAAGCGATTCTAGCACCACGATCATGCGTTCTGTTACGCTGCATACCGTGAAACGCCTGCTGTACCCGCTCCTGGCCGCCCTTCTCGCGCTGAATACCTGCGTGCGGCCATCCGAGGTGTCGCTACGGGGGGGCGGGGTTGCGCAGCTTGAGGAGCCGGCCGCCGTCGCCAGCCTGACGTGGACGGCACTTGTCCACGCACCGGGGTGTCGCGGCAAAGACGCGTTGGTCGCGGCAGCGCAGAGCGCCGAACCACAGTGGCGCAATCACTTTCTCGGCACGCGCGTTCTGTGTGCGATGGATGCCGATGACCCGCTGGGTGCGGCTGCGCTGCTGGCGCGAATTGATATCTCGGCTGAGGCGGCTGCCGATTGGCAAACACTTGCTCCCTGGGCGTCGTGGTTCGCCACTAGCGCCCCAACCGAGTTTCCGGCGTGGCCACGCTACGGTACCGAACTCATCAAGAAAAAAGCACTGGCGAGGGCCGAAGCCGATCCCGCTGCGCCCTGGGTTCGCACGTGGGTCCTACGGGAGCCGGCAGCCTGGAATTGGCGTGGCGACGCGACGTCCGCACTATTGGCCGCGCTGACGCCCGATGAACTCGCTGGGGTTGCCGTATCGCTAGGCACGTTGGGGCGGCGCAGCGACGCGTGGCGAGTGCGGCGGGCGCAGTGGAGTAAGCTGGGGGTCAGCAAACCGGTGTCACAGATCGCCGTTTGGCAGTCGCAACCGCCAGCTCGGGCGCAGCTTGAGCTGGCCCGGCTGGCCTTTGCCGTCCGCGAGTGGCCAATTGCCGCGGTGGCCGGTCGGGCGGCATGGCAGGGTGGTGAGGCCGAAGGTTTGCTCTGGTGGGGTCGCGGCATGGCGCGGCAAGGGCGCATGCGGGAAGCCGGCGAAGTCTGGGCACGCCGCATCGAAGGCGTCCAGACCCCGGCGGTCCGGGTGGCCGTGGCCTACCGGCTAGGCATCGTGGCCGAAGAGCTGGGTCGACCTACCGAAGCCTTGGGGTGGTACGCCAAAGCCGCCGCTGTACCGATCGAGCATGAAGACCGTGAAGAGGCTGGCTTTCGCGCTGGTTGGCTGCCCTGGCAGGCCGGTGACGTCGAGGCGGCCGTACGTGCTTGGCGGCTTGAATCGCAGCGGCCGCTGTCGATCGTGGCTTCACGCCGCGTCCGTTACTGGCTGGCCCGTGCATCCGCCGATGAAGCCGTGGCCGGACAACTGCGGCGCGAGTCCCCCTTGTCCTATTATGCGTGGCGCTGGGACGTACACTCAGGCAGTATGCCGGCGGTTCAATGGAGCGCGCAAGCACCGGTAACGCCGCCGGCGGGGCTGGCCGAGATCCGGCGAGCAGCGATCGTTGGACTCGCAGAACCGGCGGCCGGTATGCTCGAGGCTGCGTGGCGCGATGCCGAGGGTTCTCAGGCGGCGCTGGCCGTACTTGCGACGGCGCAGGAACTTGGTTGGATCGACGAGAGTTTCCGTTGGTTTTGGAACCGTTTCGAGGCGGGTTTGCGGGAAGCGGCGCCGACACTCGATCGCGGCATGTGGGAGATTCTCTACCCGCGCCCCTGGGCCGCAGTGGTCGGGCGTGAAGCCGCGCGGCGCGGGATCGATCCGCTGCTTGTCTGGTCCGTGATGCGCGAGGAAAGTCGGTTCAACCCGGCGATCGAGAGTGCCGTCGGGGCGCTGGGCCTGCTGCAAATCATGCCGGAGACGGGCCGGATGCTTGCGCAGCGCCACGGTGTTTTTTATACGGGCACCGAAGATCTTGTCGATCCCGAGGTCAATATTGCGCTCGGTACGGCCTATCTTGCAGACCTTCTTCGCGACTACGACGGCCGCTTGCATTTCGCGGTGGCCGCCTACAACGCCGGACCCGCGGCGGTCAACCGTTGGCGGGCCGGCGGGGTCAGCGACATTGACATCTGGGCCGAAAATATCCCCTATACGGAGACCCGCAATTACGTTCGCAAGGTGCTGCGCAGCTATATTCGCTACCGGGCACTCTACGCGCCCGACCAAGGGGCTCTGACGGATGTTGCCACCCTGCGCCGTTAGGGCGCTTGGCCTGCTGTTTCTAGCCGGGTGGATCGGTCTTCTGGCACCGGGGCAGGCCGTTGCGGTGCCCGATGCGCTACCCGGCCAAACATGGCGGACAGTGCAGTCCGATGCAATCTTAGTCCATTACACGGAGGCCGGTCGTCCCTGGGCCGAGGCTGCCTTGGCGGCCGCCCTGCGGGCGCGCGGCCTGCTGGCCGAGTTCACGGGTCGCACGCCGCGCAGCGACATTCACATCGTCATCGTCCCCGACAGCGACCTCACCAACGGCCTTGCCACGCCGCTACCGCGCAATTTGATTCGTATTTACCCCCTGCCGCCGCGCCACGTCTCGTTGCTGCAGGAGACGTCGGACTGGATTGGTCTGCTCGTCACGCACGAGATGCTGCACATCTATCATCTCGACTGGGCCGAATTGCCGATGTCGATTTGGCGCGTGCTGTTCGGACGGGCGATGATCCCTACGGTGACTGTTTCATGGGGCGGCGACCCATTCGAATTGCCGCTCGGCATCGGGTTCCCCAATGCGCTGCTGCCCGACACGCTGATTGAGGGTTGGGCCGTGTGGGCCGAGACCGCCCTCACGGGGACCGGTCGAGCATCCTCGGCGCTGTCGCTGAGCCTGCTGCGCAACCTCGTGCGCGACGATGCGCTGCCCTCCATCGGCGGCGCCAACGGCTGGCGCCGCGCATGGCCGGGTGGGCAGTCGGGCTACCAATTGGGCGGCGCCTTCCATCGACACCAAGACGAGCGCAATCCGGGCGGCTGGGCCGACACCTACAAGCGTGTTGCCCGAGGGCTGACACCGCTCCTGCCATCGATCCCGTTTGCGCGGGCGCAAGGCGAGTCGGCCTTGGCGGCGTGGCGCGATTTTGCCGCGCGTGAGGCGGCTGTGCAGGCCATCGTTGATGCCGCTAGGGCGCCGCATGTCGAGGGGGTTCCGTTTGCGGGTCCTTGGCAGGGCCTTGTTGGACCACGCTATCTGGGCGATGGCACGCTCGTCGCCACGGTTGATGATGGGCTTCACCCGCCACACACCGGTGTCATCGATGGCCTTGGCGGATTCCAACCTCTATTTCGACGCACCGGTGGCCGCAGCCAAGCCGGCCCCCATGCAGGGGATCTCGTCTTCGATGCCTTGGCCTGGTACGCCGATCAGGTTCTGGTTGGCGAGCTCTGGACCTGGCAGGCCGGTGACCGTGTGCAACGCAGCCAAGGCGCGCATGCATTCGACCCTGATCGCCGGCCCGGTGCGCTCGTTTTTGTGCAGCGCGACGGCCCCCGCGAATGCTTGGTCCTGCGTCGCCCGCAAGGTCCGGATCAACGGTGGTGCGCAGGACCGCTCGAGGCCGTGCTGCGACCGCGCTTGGCGCCCGACGGGAGCGCGGTGGTCTTTGCGCGTTGGACCGCAGCCGGCCGTCACGACGTGTATCATTGGCGGCCGGGCAGCGCGCCCGAGCATTTGACCGAAGGGCCGGACGAGGACTGGCTGCCGGCCTTCGGCCCCGATGGTCGGACCATCTACGCTGTGCGCATGCCCGACGGCATTCCTGACCTCTATCGCCGCGATCCGGACAGCGGCCGCTGGACACAGGTCACGCGTACCCGTCACGGCGTTTGGGACTGGGACCTTTCGCCCGACGGCACGACTTTGGTGTACACCTCGCCCGGTGGCGACGGGTGGCGGCTGTATCGCTTTGCGGTCGCCGATGCCACGGGTGCGCCGCTGCCAGCCACCGTACCGGTCGACCCAAGGCTGCCGCCGCCCACCCCAGGGCGTACCCCGGGCGGCCCCCCACTTTTGGCTGACCGGCCCTACCGCGCGTGGCGGACCATGTGGCCGACCGCTTGGGCGCCGGCGCTGGCCGTCGGCGGCGGTCGGACCTTGGCGGGCGCCTCGCTGGCCGGCAGCGACGTGTTGCAGACGTGGTCCTGGAGCGCCGGCGGGCTTTGGCAGAGTGACGGCGGCGAGTCGGCCAGCCTGTCGCTGGGGCGCAATGCGGGCGCTTTGCAGGATCGCCTGAGCACTGTATGGTTTCCCGACGATGTTGAGGACGATCCGGATCGTCGCCGCCTGCGCGCGGAATGGTCGCGGCGGCGCTTGTGGCGCCGCACAGTGGAGCGCGTTGCCGCCGGCACCGTCTTTGTGGCAGTCGAGCGTGATTTCTCGGAGTCGGCGCCCGATTTGCAGCCGGGGCTGCGCTTGGCTTGGGATGGTCGGCAGCCGTGGACTTGGGGAGTATTGGGCGGCACCGGGCTGACGGCACGGGCAACGATTGCCGCCGACCTGCCGCCGGGGCGGGTGGCCGAGGAGACGGACGGGCGCGGCGAGGCCGCCGTCGAGGCGGTCGGTCGGTTGATTGGGCGCAGCCAAGGTCGGGCAGCCGCCGCTGTCGGCGGCCATGTGCGTAGCGAGGGCAAGCTCGATTACACCCTGTGGGCGGCGGGTGCTGGCAGCTTCGGGCCGCGCAGCTACGTCAGCCGTGCGATCTCGGCCAGCCGCGGCGACATTGACCAATTTGCGCTGGCTGACCTTGAATTCGCGCTGCCCCTTTGGTGGCCGCAGGCTGGGCCGGGGCTGGCGCCGTTTATGCTCGATCACTTGGGTGTGCGCCTGTTCGCGGCGGGTGCGCTGTGGCAGCGCGGCGCCGACGCGGGCCACGCGCTTTCTGTCGGTGCCGAACTCGCCGCCGATACCATTCTTGGTTTCGGTTGGGCGCTGCCGTTGCGGCTGGGTGCCCGCCGCGGCTTGATCGAGGGCGGCGTGCCGGCGGAGTGGAGTTTTTACCTCGGTATCGGGTACGATTTCGGCGGCGCGGCGGCCCGAATCGCGTCGGCCGCCCCAGCCGGAGCGGCGCCTTGATTCCATTGTACGGGCGGCACATCTACCCGCCAAGGGGCATAATGGACGGTATGATCCGACTTCGCGTACTGTTTTTTGCTGGGTTCGTTCTACTGGCGACGTCCGCCTGCTCTGCCCGTCCGGGACCGCTTGTCATCCGAGACAGCGGCCTCGGACCGCTGCTGCCCGTGTCGACCCCGACCGAGGCGGCGTCGTGGGCCGATGCTCGTGCCTACGCGGCCTACCTGCGCTCACTGCAAGCGCTGCGTGAGGGGGATGTCGACCGCGCCGCACAGTTCCTCGACATTGCCGTGGCCCGCGATCCCGGCGCCGTGGCGCCGCGGTTGCGGCTGGCCGGTATGGCGATGCTGCGCGGGGACCGTCAGGCGGCGGTTGACGCTTTGTCCCACCTCGACCTAGATCCCGAACAGTTGCCGCCTCCGCTGCTAGAGGCCTATCTCGCGTGGGCGGTCGACTCGGGCCAGCGCGATCGTGCTGAAGCCGCGCTTCGGGCGGCGCTCCGGCAAGGCACCTTGCATCCGGCCATACTCCTGCAGTGGGTGGCCCGCGAAGAGGGCCACACGCCGCCGGGGGCGCTACTCGAGTTCATCACCGACCTCATCGACGAGGCCCCGGATGCCGCCATCTTGCAATGCGTCGAGGGTCATTTGCTCGTTCGGATGGGGCGTTATGCGGACGGAATCGAGCCGCTGGAGACCTGTCTGGCCGCGTTTCCGGATTGGCTGCCGGGCATGTTGGAGCGCGGATTGACGGCCGAACTCGTCGGTGATCGCGTCAATGCCGATATTTGGTACCGCCGCGTCCTGCAGCAGCAGCCCGACCAAGCGCTGGCCGTCTGGCGATTGCGGGCCCTATCCCAAGGAGATACGGATGCTGAATCCGCACGCCGACAACTCGAAGGCCTGCTCGTCGAGGTCCAGGTCGAGACGGCGCTGCAGCTTGCCGGACAGGCATTGCAGAACGAGGATGCGGCGGCCGTACGGGCAGCGCTCGCCGGTTTGCCGGCCGAACGGCGGCAGCGGCCGCGCGTACAGATCCTCGAAGGCTTGGCGGCCGAGATCGAAGGTGACGCCAAAGGCGCCTTGAAGGCATTCGCCTCCGCGATGACGGCCCAATCTTCGAGTATCCGGCGCTTGGCGGCGTTGCAGTGGATCCGTATCACCCGTGAATCCGGCGACAAATGGTTTGATAAGGCCCGCAAGCGCTTTGAATCGGCACCCGATGTGGAGCTCGGATTGGCCATCGGCTTGGCGCTGGCAGACGATAAGCCGTCACGTGGTGAGGACTGGCTGCGGCGCTTGCACGAGCGCTTTCCAGATCACACCGAGACCCTGTATCGGCTTGGCGTGTTGGCCGAGCGCGGCCAGCGAAGGGACGAGGCGCTGGCGTACATGGAAAAAGTCCTCGAGCGTGACCCCGATCATGCGGATGCGCTCAATTTTCTCGGCTACTCACTTGCCGAAGAAGGGCGCCAATTGGCACGCGCCGAGTCTTTGATTCGACGTGCGCTGGAGCTCAAGCCGCAGGCCGGTTACATTCTGGATTCACTCGGCTGGGTGTTGTTCCAGTCGGGCAAAGCCGCCGAGGCTGTGCCTTATCTCGAGCAGGCCCTTGAGGTCGAGGGGGACGATCCAGTGATTTACGAGCATTTGGGTGATGCCTACGCGGTGCTCGGGCGGGACGACGAGGCACGCGGCGCCTGGGGGGCGGCCCTGGAACTTACCGAGGACCCTACGGCCGTGACGCGTCTGCGCGACAAACTGGGGCGGTTGGCCCGCTGATTACGGCGGCTCGCAAGCTTGGCCTGGTAGGGCTCGCCCTGATCGCCGGCGCTTGTGCAGGCGCCGGTCGGCCGCTGCCGGACACCGCCGCGGCCGGGCCGCTGCGGGCGATTGGTCGCGCCGACCTCGACGCCGACGGCATGCGTGCGGCGTTTGATCTGGCCCTATCGGTTGCCGGTGATCGGCTGCGGCTCGATCTGGCGCTGCCCACGGGCATGGCTGCTGTTGTTTTGTGGGCCGACGGGCAGCGTTGGGTACTGGTTGACATGCTGAACCGAGAGGTCTGGACTGGGACGGTCGGTGAGCTTGCCCGTCTTTTGCCCGATCTGGCAGCACCCGTGCAGGCGGCACTCCTCTTGCCGGCGGCGGCTGGATCCTTGATTGGCGGCCGGGCATTTGATACAATTTTCCCGTGGCAATTTCCGGCGGTGACCGAACCGACCGCTGCCGCCGGGGGCGTGCCCCCGGGATTGGACTGGTCCGTTTCGTTTGATGCGACACGCCTGACGTGGCTCGGCCCGGGCAGGCTCGAATGGCCGGAGCGCTGGTCGGTGTCGCGCCCCGGTACATCCCTGGAGGTTACGTGGACCCAACTCGCCCCTCTCGACCCCGACGGGCGACGCGGCCTTCAGCCGCGCGTACCCGGCGGATTGCCCTTGCGCTCGCTGTCTTCGCCCTTACCCTGAGCGGTTGCCGCGGTTGCGGATCGGCGGAGGATATCGGCGATACCGGTGCGTACGGCGAGCCCGTGACCGGCGGCACGTGGACGGTCGCCTCGATCGGCGACGCCGAGACGCTGATCCCGCTCGTGGCCTCGGATTCGGCGTCGTATGACATTATCGGCCTCGTGTACTGCAAGCTGCTTGAATACGACGGAGACCTTGAGCTACGCGGCGATGTGGCCGAGCGTTGGGATGTGCTCGACGACGGATTGCGCCTGCGGTTTTATCTGCGCAAAGACGCCCGCTGGCACGATGGTACGCCACTGACCGCAGATGACGTCGTGTTTACCATCAAGACCCTACAGGATCCGGGTACGGCAACGCCCTATCGTTCCTACGTCGACAAGCTGGCGTCGATTCGGCGGATCGACGCTCACACCGTAGAAGTGGTCTACCGTGAGTCGTTCGCACCGGCGCTGCACACGTGGGCCTCGGGGCTGTATATCCTTCCCAAGCACCTCCTGGACGGCCAAGATCTACTGACGACGCCGCTCCGGCGGGATCCGATCGGCTGTGGCCCGTGGCGGTTCCGCCGTTGGGATGCGCAGACACGCATCGTACTGGAACGCAATGTCGATTGGCACCGCCGGGCGCCGCGGATTGCCCGGTACAACTACCGGATTATTCCCGATCAGGCGACGATGTTCCTCGAATTGTTGTCGGGCGGGCTCGACCAGATGGGCTTGACGCCTCAGCAGTACGCGCGGCAGACCGACGACGCCAAGTTCAAACGGAGCTTCGCCAAGTACACCTACACGGGGTTCAACTACACCTATCTGGGCTTTAACTTGCAGCCCGAGCGCGGGGGGCCGGAGCGGTTTTCGGGGTTTCAGGATGTGCGGGTGCGCCGGGCATTGGCCCATGCCGTCGACAAGCAGGAGATCATCGACGGGGTGTTGTTCGGCCTTGGCGAGGCGGCAACGGGGCCCTATCGTCCGGGTATGTGGTACTACAATGGCGCTGTCAGCGAGCCAACCTACGATCCGGCAACGGCTCGCCGTCTGCTCGATGAGGCCGGCTGGGTTGATGCCGATGGCGACGGTGTACGCGAAAAGGACGGTAAGCCGTTCCGTTTCACCATCCTAACCAACCAAGGCAACAAGCAGCGCGAGCAAGTCGGCCAGATTCTGCAGCAGCGCTTTCGTGCGGTCGGCGTTGACGTCGAACTGCGCATTCTTGAGTGGTCCACGTTCCTGACCGAATTTGTCGATAAGTTCAACTTCGATGCGGTCATTTTGGGTTGGTCCACGGGTATCGACCCGGACCAATATCTGATGTGGCATTCGTCCAAGACAGGGCCCCGCGAATTCAATTTTATCGGCTACACCAACTCCGAGGTTGACGGCCTGCTTGAAACGGCCCGTGCAACCTTCGACCGCGAAGTTCGGCGCAGTTCCTACCATCGCCTGCAAGAAATCCTGGCGGCCGAGCAACCATACATCTTCCTGTATGTACCGCAGTCGCTGCCGGCTGTCCATCGCCGCGTGGTCGGCGTCGAGCCAAAGGCCGCCGGCATCGGCTGGAACTTTGAGGACTGGTGGATCCCTACGGACCGCCAGGGGCCCGTACGGGTGCCCTGAGCGGATGGGCATTTGGCTGCTCAGAAGGCTCGTCGGGATGGTGCCGATGCTGATTGGTATTTCGCTGGTGTCCTTTGCTGTACTGCATTTGGCGCCCGGCGATCCGGTCGACCAGGCCGGCGCCTTCATGAACGCCGAGATCGACCCGCAGGCGCAGGCGCGACTGCGCGAGGTGTATGGCCTCGACCGGCCGCTTCACGTGCAGTTCGCGGATTGGTTGGGCCGCATGGCGCGCCTTGATTTCGGCGTCTCAATGAGTACCGATCGCCGGCCTGTGCTCGACAAGGTGCTGGAGGCCCTGCCGGTCACGTTGGGGTTCAATCTCATCAGCCTGCTGCTGGTACTGGCCATCGCCATTCCGGTCGGGGTTCACAGTGCCGTTCGATCGGGCAGCCGCATCGACCGCCTGTTGACTGTCATCGTGTTTATCGGCTTTTCGACGCCGTCTTTCTGGCTGGCCTTGATGTTGATGATGCTGTTCGGCGTACAGTTGGGCTGGCTGCCGGTGAGTTGGGCGGGCATGCCGCGCTGGGGTGAGGTCGATTTCGTCAGCTGGTTGGTGGCGCTCGTTGAGCATGGCGTGGTCCCGATGTTCTGCATGAGCTTTGGCGCACTGGCTGGCTTTAGCCGTTACATGCGGGCCTCTATGCGTGATGCACTCGGCCAGGACTATGTGCTTGCAGCCCGCTCACGGGGACGTTCGGAGTGGGGGTCGGTCTGGCGCCACGGGTTTCGCAACGCACTGTTGCCGCTCATTACACTGCTTGGACTGTCGTTGCCCGGGCTGATCGGCGGCAGCGTAATTCTCGAGACCGTGTTTGCGATTCCGGGCATGGGCCGGCTCTTTTTCGACGCCGTCTATGGACGTGATTTTACGACGATCATGGGGATCCTGACGATGGGGGCGGTACTTACCCTCGTGGGAAACCTGCTCGCGGATGTGGGGTATGCGCTGGCGGATCCACGAATCCGTCGGCAAACGGAAGGGAGTCGCGCGTGAATGCACCGAAGAAACGTTTGGGCGAATTGCTTGTCGAGGCGGAGCTGATCAACGACTATCAGTTGCGCAGCGCCTTGGCATACCAGCAGCAATGGGGCGGCCGGCTCGGAAGCGCATTGGTCAAGCTCAACCTGATCGAGGAAGACAAGCTACTGGCCTTTTTTGCCCGCCACTTCCGCTTGCCGGCGATCAACTTTTCCCGCGTGCGGGTGCTGCCCGCCGTCGTGGGTCTGATTCCCAAAGAAATGGCGGTTCGGCATCACATCATGCCGCTGTTTGTTGGAGAAGAGGGCGGCAAGCCTTTTTTGGCCGTTGCCATGGCCAACCCTGCCGACCTCGGCGGTCTGGACGAGGTCGAATTTGCCACCCGTAAAAAAGTGCGACCGGTGGCCGCCAGTGACGACGGGATCAAGCGCGCCGTCGAGTTTTATTACGAACAGAAGGGTGCGCCGCCGTACGCGCCCGATGCCAAGTCGTCGTCCGACATGTCCTACAACGATCTGATTCGTATCACCCGCGAATTTTTGCGCGGCCGTGAAGAATCCGAAACGAAAGCTGCACCAGCCACGGCCCAGCCGGAGGCCGCCCCGCGACCGCGTTCGGCGCCTGCCGCCGCCATCCCTGACGATGCCGATGACGAGGATTCGGTCATCGTTTTTGGCGGCGCCGGTGAACGGCAGTTTTCGATTCGCGACGAGGCCGTCGAAGCGGTCGAAGTCGTTGCTGAGGAAGACATCGCGCCGGCGTCCGACCAAGTGCTGCGTGCGCTGGTTGGCATTCTTGTCGAGAAGGGGATCCTCACGCGCGAGGAACTCCTGAAGCGACTGCGTTGACAGAGGCGGTATCGTCGACGATGCAACTGCGGGATCGAACGACGCTGGTGGCCGGCGCGGTGCTGGTCGTGTTGGCGCTCGCGGCCTTGGGTGCGCCTTGGCTGGCGCCCCATGATCCGGCCGAAATCATCATGTCTCGCCGCTTCTTGCCGCCGTCGGCCGCCCATTGGTTCGGCACCGATGACCTCGGTCGCGACCTTTTCAGTCGCGCCATCTGGGGTGCCCGTATCTCCTTCTCGGTGGGCGTTGTGGCCGTCGGCATCAGCTTGGCGGTCGGCGGGCGGGGGGGCGCGCGGGCGGGGACGGTCGGCGGCCTAGTCGATGCTGCCATCATGCGGATTGTCGACCTGATGCTCTGTTTTCCCGCTTTCTTTTTGATCCTCGCCGTAATCGCCTTCCTCGAACCGAGTATTTTCAATATCATGGCGGTCATCGGCGCGACCGGCTGGATGGGTGTGACACGGCTTGTCCGCGCCGAGTTTTTGCGGCTGCGGGAGACCGATTTCGTCGCGGCGGCGCGTGTCGCCGGTGTGCCGCCCTTGAGGTTGGCGTGGCGCCACATGTTGCCGGGTGCGCTGCCGCCGATTTTTGTGACGGCCACGCTCGGCATTGCCGGCGCGATTCTTGTCGAGGGTGGCCTCAGCTTCCTCGGACTCGGCGTACAGCCACCGACGCCGAGTTGGGGAAACATGCTGACCGGCGGCAAGGATACGTTGGCCTTCGCCTGGTGGATCGCTTTTTTCCCGGGCTTTTTGATTCTTGTAACGGTGCTCGGCTTCAACTTGATCGGCGAGTGGCTGCAAGACCGGCTCGATCCACGTCAGCAGGGGCGTTCGGCGTGAGCGACTTGCTGCTCGAAGTGCGCGGCCTTGTCTCGGAGTTTCGCACACCGGATGGGACTATTCGTGCCGTCGACGGCGTTGACTTGGAAATTCGCGAGGGCGAGATCGTTGGGCTTGTCGGCGAGAGCGGCTCCGGCAAGACAGCGTTCGGGCTGTCGCTGCTTGGCCTGATGCCGTCCGGCCCGGCCGCCCATCCAGCGGGCAGTATCCGCCTCGACGGCCTTGAGTTTTGTCGCGCCGATGAACGGGCGTGGCAGACTGTTCGTGGCCGCCGGGTCGCCATGGTTTTTCAGGAGCCCATGACCGCGCTCAATCCCGTCATGCGGATTAGCGATCAAATCGAAGAGACGTTGCGCGTTCACGGCTTGGCCGACCGCAAAGCGGCCACGAACGCCGCCGTCGAGACGCTGCGCAAGGTTGGGATTCCGGCGCCCGAGGTCGTTGCGCGGCGCTGGCCCCACGAACTCTCGGGCGGCATGCGGCAGCGCGCAATGATCGCGGCCGCCATGATTGCCAATCCGCGGTTGCTGATTGCCGATGAACCAACAACCGCGCTCGACGTGACGATCGAGGCGCAGATTCTCGATCTGCTGCGCGAACTCCGCCGCAGCGAGGGGGCGGCAATCCTGCTGATCACGCACGATCTAGGCGTCGTGGCCGAAATTGCCGATCGCGTCGTTGTGCTCTATGCCGGTCAGGTCGTGGAGGACTCCCCGGTTGCCGATCTGTTTGCGCGGCCGCTGCATCCGTATGCCGAAGGTCTATTGGCCAGCATGCCACGGCCAGGGCGTCCAGCTCGACGCTTGCCGGCAATTCCCGGTGTCGTGCCCCGGCCGCACGAGCGCCCATCGGGCTGCCGCTTTGCACCTCGCTGCCCGTACCGCATCGCGGCCTGTGGTGATGCAATCGCCTTGCGCGAAGTTGAGCCGGGACGGCAAATACGCTGCATACGCGCCGGTGAGGTGGCCGGCGGGTTTGCTGTGGACGATCTATGAGCATTTTGCGTGTGCGCGACCTCGACGTACGCTTCCCAGTCCGTGACGGACTTGGTCGTCGGCGTGGCTTCGTGCACGCGGTGCGCGGCGTCGACCTTGATCTGGCCCCTGGCGAGACCGCGGGTCTTGTCGGCGAAAGCGGTTGCGGTAAGAGTACGTTGGCGCGGGCAGTTCTGCGGCTTGTGCCTGTACATGCCGGCGAAGTGTCGATTCTCGGCCGTCCCTGGACGGGCCTTGCGGAGCGAGCGCTACGCCCATTGCGGCCGGCAGCGCAAATGATTTTCCAGGATCCGTTTTCGAGCCTCAGCCCCCGCATGCGGATTGGCGATGCGCTCGCTGAACCGCTTGCGGTGCATCGCCGTGGCAATGAGCGCAGCCGCCGGGCGCGGGTCGCCGAGTTGCTGACGCAGGTCGGACTGCACCCCGATGATGCACGTCGCTACCCGCATGAGTTCAGTGGCGGACAGCGGCAGCGTATCGGCATCGCCCGCGCCGTGATTCTTGAACCCAAATTGCTGGTGGCCGATGAGGCCGTGTCGGCACTCGACGTCAGCATCCAGGCGCAGGTACTGAACCTGCTGGCCGATCTGCAGGCCGCGCAGGGCTTTTCGATGCTTTTTATCAGCCACGATCTGCGGATCGTCGAGCGGATCTGCGATACGGTGCATGTGATGTACCTTGGCCGCATCGTCGAATCCGGTCGCCCTGCCGAGTTGTTCGAGCACCCCAGGCACCCCTACACCGAGGCCTTGTTGTCCGCCGTGCCGCGCGTCGATCCCGCTGCCCGACGTCCGCGTATTGTGCTAGGCGGTGAGCCGCCCAATCCGGCCGCACCGCCGCCCGGTTGCGCCTTTGCACCGCGCTGCCGATTGGCGGAGCCGGCCTGCCGTGAGACACTCCCCGAGCTCGACACGCCGGCAGCGGGCAGGACAAGGGTCGCCTGTCGCCGACCCCTGTCCTGACACGGACCCCGCCATCCCCGGCGGGGTGGCGAGGTTGCCCAATTCTCTGAAACCGGCTACACTCATACGCTTGAGCGTCACCTCGGCCCTCCCGGCCGCGACGCGCGTTACGGACGTTCTGCGGCCACGGGGGGCATCCGTAAAACATGGCTGGTGGGCATACCCGTTGATCGGGTTGTTTCAGGGACTTGAGAGGAGCTCCTTGATGGCAAACGTTCTGATCGTGGGCGCCGGGGGTGTGGGCAATGTCGTGGCCCACAAGTGCGCGCAGGTTCCCGAAGTTTTTGAGCACATCACCCTGGCCAGCCGCACATTTGCCAAGTGTGAGGCCATCCGCGACGGTGTTCGGACCCGCACAGGCCGGACCATTGACGTTGCCCAGATCGACGCCGACGACGTAGCGGCGACGACCAAGCTACTTGAACGCATCCGCCCCGACCTTCTGATCAATGTGGCTTTGCCGTATCAAGACCTGCCGCTGATGGACGCTTGTCTGGCGGCTGGCGTCGACTATCTCGATACGGCCAACTACGAGCCACGCGACGAGGCCAAGTTCGAATACAAATGGCAGTGGGCCTATCGGGAGCGCTTTGAAAAAGCCGGTCTGATGGCACTCTTGGGCTCGGGCTTTGATCCAGGTGTGACCAACGTGTTTTCGGCCTACGCCCGTGATTACCTGCTCGACGAAGTGCGCGAGATCGACATTCTCGACTGCAACGCCGGCGACCACGGCAAGGCCTTCGCCACCAATTTCAATCCCGAAATCAACATCCGCGAAATCACGCAGCCCGGTCGGTATTGGGAGCGCGGCGAGTGGAAGGAAATCGAGCCCATGTCGGTTTCCCGGTCGTTTGATTTTCCCGGTGTCGGTGAGCGCAAGGCTTATCTGCTTTACCACGAAGAGCTGGAGTCACTGGTGCAGCACATGCCGCACCTCGAACAGATCCGTTTCTGGATGACCTTCGGCGAGGAATACCTCACCCACCTGCGCGTGCTGCAGAACGTCGGCATGACGAGTATCGAGCCGATCGTGTTTCAGGGACGCGAGATTGTGCCGCTGGAATTCCTCAAGGTGCTTTTGCCCGATCCGGGCAGCCTCGCTGAAGGCTATACGGGCAAGACCTCGATTGGCGTACTGGTCGGTGGTGTCAAGGACGACAAACCGGTCCGCAAGTTTATCTACAACGTGAGCGACCATGCCGAAACGTTCCGCGAAGTCGGCGCCCAGGCGGTCAGTTATACGACCGGCGTGCCAGCGATGATTGGCGCCAAGATGATGCTGGAAGGTCGCTGGAAGCGCGCCGGTGTTTGGCACTTGGAGCAGTTCGACCCACGCCCGTTCATGGACGACCTGAACCGATACGGCCTGCCGTGGCACATCAAGGAGATGTAAGCGGGCTCCCCGCGGGGGAGGCGCCAATTACTCGGCGGCCGTGGATGGCCGCCCTGGATCCGTACGCTGTGCCCTCGTCGCCGGCCTATGTAATCGATTTGGCTGCCCTTGAGGCCAACTTGCGGGTACTTGCCGATGTACAGGGGCGCGCCGGAGCGAAGATTCTATTAGCGTTCAAAGGCTTTGCCGCGCATGCCACGTTCCCGCTCGTGCAGCGCTATCTGGCCGGCGCCGCGGTCAGCTCGCCGCATGAGGCCGAGCTTGCGGGCGAGTACGGCTTTCCCGAGATTCATGCCTACGCGCCAGCTTACAGCCGCAGTGACATGGACGTAATTTTGCGCCACGCCGGTCACGTCAATTTCAATTCTGCCAATCAAGTGCGGGCGTTCGGCGATCTGGCCCGTGCGGCCGGTGCCGAGATCGGCCTGCGGGTCAATCCGGAGCACAGCGAGGTCGACACCAAGCTCTACGATCCCTGCGCCCCCGGGTCGCGGCTGGGCGCGCTGCGCAGCCAGGTCGACACCAAGCTTCTGGATTCACTGGACGGCCTGCATTTTCACACGCTCTGTGAGCTCGGCGCCGATGCACTCGAACGTACGCTTGGCCCCTTCGTCGAACGCTTCGGCGATGTACTGGCCGGGCGGCGCTGGGTCAACTTCGGCGGCGGCCATCACATCACCCGTGACGAGTATGACCGCGACCTGCTAGTGCGGCTCGTCCGTGATTTCCGTGCCGAGCACGGCGTCGAGGTCTATCTGGAGCCCGGCGAGGCGATTGCCATCGGTACGGGCGTACTTGTCGCGACCGTGCTCGATATCGTGCACAACGGTGTCGATATCGCCATTCTCGACGCTTCGGCCACCGCGCATATGCCCGATACACTGGAGATGCCCTACCGACCTCACGTCGAGGGCGCGGGTTTACCGCACGAAAAATCCCACACCTATCGGCTTGGCGGGCTGACCTGCCTGGCTGGCGACGTGGTCGGGGAGTATTCGTTCGACCACGCGCTGAAGGTTGGCGATCGGGTTGTTTTTTCGGACATGGCGCACTACACGATGGTCAAGACGTCGAACTTCAACGGCGTGCGTCTGCCAGCCATCGTACTCCGAGAGGCCGATGGCACGCTGCGTACCGTGCGGGAGTTCGGTTACGCCAGTTATCGGGACCGGCTCTCCTAAGCCGCGGGTTCACCTGCGGTGGCATGTGTCCATCGCTACCCCCTGCTAGCATGACGAAGCGGATTCGGCACCGAAGTGGCGAAAGGGCGACAGTTTGACTTGGACTCGCGAAGATCGCCGCATTCTTGCCGACGGGGTGCGCCGTTGGGCGCAGCGGCACGTGGCGCCGCGTGTTGCACGGCCCGAGATACCCCCGTCCGGGTCGGACTTCGCGGCAGTCCGTGAGGCCGGATTGACCGAGGGCTACCTTGGTGGTCCCGATGCATTGTTCGGCGCTGCGGCGCCGGCCGGGCCAGCGCTTGCCGCGCTGGTGGAATTGGCCACGGTGTCACCCGCGGTGGCGATGCATCTACACGCACTCGCGTTTGGCGGGGCGGTTGCGGCAACCGCCGGGGGCGCCGTGTCGGCGGGGTCGCTCGTTGTCTCCCAGGGTGCGTGGGGCTTGGCTGGGGGTGCGTGGGCGCGCCTGTTGGCGGGTCGGCCGGCCCGCAGCGGCGACGCGACGCGCGTTGCCGAGTGGCTGGCGGCGAGTCTGCCACGGCCGGTCGTTGCCGCCGAGGATTGGCCTGGCCTATGGTGGCTTGAGGCGACCGCCGATGGCGCACCGCGGTGGTCGTGGCTGCCGCGGGACGCCTTCGAAACCGCGCCGGCTGGACCCGGGCATGGGCTTGATGGCCTCTCCCCCGTGCTCGTACGCCCGCGCGCAGGCGTGCTCGAGCCTATGGCGACGACGCCCGTGGCGGCGTCGCTACTGGCGTATCATCAAGCATCGTTGCTGGCGATTGCCCTGGGCGCCGCACGGCAAGCGCTTCGCCGTGCCCACACATACGCCGCAGACCGCCGGCAGGGCGGTCGTCCGATTGTCGGCTGGCCTGCCGTACAGCTCATGCTCGGCGAGGCCGAGGCGGCGGTGCAGGCCGCAACTGGGGCACTGCCAGACGGCGAGGCGTGGCCGGCGCTCGACGAGGTCATGCTGGCCCGATCGCTCCACGGCGAGCGTTTGCTGGTCGCTGCCCACCAGGCCGTCCAGGTCCACGGAGGCATTGGCTACATGCAGGACCTCGGTGTTGAGGGCCGTCTACGGGACGTCTCACACCTGCGCCTGATCGACGGTACACCGGTGCAACTGCAATTGTTCGTTGCGGCTTGGCGCGGCTGGGACGAGTCGGCTGAATCGACAACCCCAGGGCCGGCCGGTCCGGATGGTCACCTGCCGACAGGCCACCTGCTGACGCCGCACCGCGCCTTTGCGGGCCTTGGCAGGCTTGGGCGGGTGCTTACGCAAGCGCCGCCGCAAGACCTGTGGGCCCGCGATACCGCCCGTTTGCCGCGTCCGCTGCGGCGGCTACGCGGCGAATGGCGCCGGTTCGCCGAGGCTGAGCTGGCGCCGGTCGCGCTTGCCGAAGATTCGGCGCCGCATAGATTGCCCGGCGCCGTCAGCCCAGCCGTGGCCGAGATCTTGCGGCGCGCCGCCTTGGGCGGCCTGTTATCTGACACGCTGCCGTGGCCATTTGGGCGTGCGCCCTTGGCCTTGGCCCGGGTCCCTTTGGCCCTGGCGCAGGCTGTTCGCGCTGAGGAGTTCGCGGCGGCATGCGGCGGCATGGCTCTCTTGCTGGGTGCACATGGTTTGGGCGTGGCGCCAATACTCATCTCGGGTGACCAACGGGCAATTGGGCGCTTTGTGCGCCCCGCCTTTCGCGATCACCGCGGCGGCGACCCCCATCTGTTCGCATTCGCGATTACCGAGCCACATGCAGGCTCCGACGTCGAAGAGGGCGCCGGTGCAGCACGGCTCAAGCCGGGCGTTGCGGCCCGCCGCGTCGAGGGAGGCTGGCGCCTGAGCGGCCGTAAGGTGTTCATCAGCGGAGGTGATCTTGCCCGTACGATCACGGTATTTGCCGCCCTTGAAGGCGAGGGTATCGAAAGCTGGACTTGCTTCGTCGTGCAGCGCGATATGCCCGGCTTCTCGGTGGTACGCACAGAGCTGAAGATGGGCCAGCGCGTATCGGGCGCCGCCGAATTGCACTTTGACGAGGTATTCGTGCCAGCCGATCACGTCGTCGGTGGTCTGCGCCGCGGCTGGGCGATCAATCGTGCGGTACTCAATTACTCGCGGGCGCCGGTTGGCGGGCTGGCGATAGGTATGGCGCGCGGCGCGGTGCAGGCCGCCCTTACGTTTTTGCGACGCCCCCGCTTTGGTGGCCGGCCGCTGCTTGATGAGCAAGAGGTGCAGCTTGCGGTGGCGGACATGCTGGCCGATCTGGCCGCCGAACGGGCGCTGGTTTGGCAGCAGGCGGCCTCGTTTGTGCCGCGTCAGTCCGGCGCTGCGATGGCCAAGTTCCACGCGGCAGATACGGCAGTGCGGGTTTGCGAGCGGGCGATGTCGCTGTTGGCCGAATACGCAGTGGTACACGGCCCCGTTGAAAAGGGTTTCCGCGACGCACGGCTGACCCAGATCTACGAAGGCACCAATCAAATCAATCGCCTGGCGATGATCGAGGATCTGCACGATGAACTGTTCCCAAAGGAGGGTGACCGATGAGCCAAAGCTTTCTTGATGTGGAGCAGGTAAGCCACCCGACAAGCGCCGGTCCGGTCGGACTGCCGATCGTCTACCGCGACGCGACGGCCGTATACGCGTTTTTTCTGGCCTCCCGCGAGGCCGCCGCCGCCCGTGTGGTCGAGCGCGGCCTCAAACCGGCGATTGCTTGGGGCCGCCACGCCGTCGTCGGTGTGGCTTCCTATGAATATCGCGACACCTCGATCGGCGCCTACAACGAGGTCGGTGTGGCGGTGCCGGCCGTACCGCAACACGGACAGGGGACGGCCAGGTCGCTTGTGGACCTTCTGCGGGCTCCGTCTCAGCGGCAATTGGGTATGGTCGTGCTCGAGTTGCCCGTGACAACGACGCTGGCCTGGGTTGCGGGCCGTGAGCTGTGGGGCTATCCAAAATTTGTGACGCCGATCGATTTTGCGCTGACGCCAGCAGATTTTCGCTGTACTGTACACGACCCCGACGGGCAAGGTGAAATCATGACCGTCGGCGGCGCGCTGACCCCCGGTGTCGGCATTCCGCCATTCAGCTTCTGGAATTACGACCGCCTGGATGGCCGGGATCTGAAAACGTCCATCGACGTGCGCGGCCATAGCACCATGCGGCTGGCCGGCGGTGTACGGCTCCATGTGGGAGAATCCACACATCCAATGGCGGCAACACTACGGGCACTGGGGTTGGATGGGTCGCAGCCGCTCGCGGTGGTTACGACACCCAAGGTGCGGGTGCTTCTGCATGCGGGCGCCGCACCGGGCTAAGCGCCCGCAGGTCGACCTCACTCCGGATGCCCGACACCCTCGGCCAAGGCCGATGCCAGCGGTGGCAGCGCCTTGTCCAGGCGTCGCAGCGTTTTGTCGCCCAGATGCCCGCGCAAGGCAGCCTCGACCTTCGCTTGTGCGGCCTGCAACGCTTGCAACGCGTCGTGGCCGGCCGGAGCAAGGCGGATGATCGTCGCGCGTCGGTCTTGTGGGTCGGGAAGCTGCTCTACGAGCGCGGTATTGAGCATGTCGGACAGTGTGCGAGCCAGTGCCTGCCGACTGATGTCCAGCCGCCGCGCCAGTTCCGCCGGCCGCGTGCCGCGCTCGTCGATGCAGGGAAGCACGGCAAGTTGGGCCTGTGGGGTCGCCACTTTACGTGCGTGTAGGTGGGCGAACACCGCGCCATCAAGATATCGCGCGGCGTGGAGCAACGTGGGGCCAAAGGGCACCGTCTTGGCGTCTGCCCGCGAGGTGCCCACTGCATCCTTGGCCGTCGAGGGGTGGCCAAGGGCTCGGGCGCGGGTTGGCTGCTTTTTCTTACGTGTCAAAGCAGGAACCCCAATTGACGGAATTCGTAAGCCATGATGACAATGTAGCCGAACTGGAACCTCCAAGACAAGCCGAGTCGAGGCGGCTGCTGTGCCGTCTGATCTCCAGGGCATTCGTGCGATGTTCAACGCCTTCCATCATCTGCCGCCCGACGCTGCCCGTCACGTATTGGCCGATGCCGCATCCGCCGGACGTCCGATCGCTGTCTGCGAATTTGTACGCCGCAAACCGCTTGTGCTCGCGGCGATGCTGCCAATGCCGACAATCGTGCTGGAGGCGGTTTGGCTCATGCGGCCGCTACGCCCGGCGTGGATCTTCTGGAGCTGGGTGGTGCCGGTGATACCCGCGTTCGTACTGTTCGACGGACGAGTCTCGTGCCTGCGCATCTACGAACGCGGTGACTTGGCGCAACTGACAGCCGGGCTTCCCAGCGCGCCGGGGTGGCGTTGGATCGTGGGTGAATGGCCACTCGGCTTCGGTTTGAAGGGCATTTTTCTGCACGGCGCCGTTGAGCCTCGCTCCGACAATGGGCCCATCAGGCTGGCGGCAGCAACCGATCGACCGTGGTCCTGAGGATATCGAGTGGGCAAGGCTTGCTCAAATAGGCGTCGCAGCCCGCTTCAAGGGCACGTTCACGGTCGGATTCCATGGCGTAGCCGGTAAGGGCGACGATCGGAATATCTTGAAAGGCGGGATCCGCCTTTAGCCGTTTGGCGATAGAGAGCCCGTCCTCTGAGCCGCGAAGGCTGACATCCATCAAGATCAGATCGACTCGGAGCGTTTTCAGCAGTTCATCCAGCGCATCCGCATCGGCGGCAATCTCGATTTGGCCGCGGTCGTCGAGGGCAGCACGCATGAATTCTTGGGTGGCCGTGTCGTCTTCGACAACGACGATCACGCGGTCATTGCGCCGCACCGGCGGATCACCTTGCTGTCGCGCCGACGCGGCAGCAGGGGCAGCTTCGCCGTGATGTAGCGGTATGTGTACGGTGACGGTCGTACCTTTGTCACGCGCACTGGCGATCTCGATGCGGGCGCCGCCGGCAGTCAGAAACGCGTGGGCAAGCGCCAGTCCTAGGCCTGTGCCTTCGAACTGCCGCCCCGGTCCCGCGTCTTCTTGGGAAAATGGCCGGAAAAGCTCTCCGGCGAAGTCCTCGCCGATGCCGATACCGGTGTCGGCGACGGTGATTACGGCGTCGTTGCCTTCCGTCGTCAGTGCCACGCGAACGGAGCCGGTTGCGGTGTACTTGATGGCGTTGTCGATCAGGTTGAAGATCGACTGCCGGAGCGCATACAGGTCGATGTGGATAAGGATCGGCGGTCCTGTGGGTATGTGGACTTCGAAGCGCAGGCCTTTGCGTTCAGCCAGTACGGCCATCGTGCGGCACGTCTCGGCAAGTACCCGTTCTAGTTGGATCGTTTCGGGGTGAAAGGGAAATTCCGACAGTCTGAGGCGCGAGATGTCGACAATTTTATGGATGGTGTCCCGTAAGCGCTCACCAGCATTGCGTATGGCTTCTAGGCGTGCGGAATGCGGCCCGGTACCCTGCGGACCTATTTGCTCTTCAAGCAAATCGATACTGCCGAGGATGATGTTGAGAGGGGTACGGATCTCGTGGCTCATGTTGGCCAAGAACTCCGTCTTTAGCCGGTTGGCGCGCTCGGCGTCTGCTTTGGCTCGGCGAAGCGCGGCTTCGCTGCGAATCCGTTCGAGCAATTCGCTAGATTGTGCAACGAGGCGAATGGTCACCGTACCGGCTGCGGCCAACAGTGCCAGCACCACCCCGATCCCCAGGTAACCCCCGAGTTCGCGGTTGTGCCAGATGGCCCGTAGCTCGCCGATCTTTGCATCGCTACGCACGAGCGAACGGGAGAGCGGGATTCGCCTCACGTAGAAAGGCAGGTCCTCCGTGTGCGGTGGATGTTCGGCAAACAGGCGGCCATCGCTGTGCCGGACTTCGAGGCGGCCGAATGTACCGGCCTCCGCCACGACATCAAGAAGTGCGGTCGCCGACTCGACGTCGTAGTTCCACAGGTGGAGCTGCAGCAGCTCACCGTAACGGTCGAGCAGGTACCGGGCCTCGGCATCCGCCAAGTGCTCGTTGCGCAGGATGCCTAGAAGCAAAATCGCCAGCACCGTCGGCCATAGCAGCAGGTGCAGCGTCGGCCTGCGGAATCGGGAACCGCCAAGCATTCGGGCCCCCTTTCTACTTATGAGCCTAGCAGATGCGTTGCCCCCTGCCAAGGTTCTGCATTGCGGCGGGCACGGCCTCTTGTTAGCATCATGCGGACTGCAACCCGCATGCCTGTTGCCGCGAAAGGGAGCTGGCGTGCGCCCAAGCGGAGGAACATCGATGGCCGCCACTACGCGCCAAGCCGACGTGATCATTGCGGGCGGGGGCCTTGCGGGCCTCGTGACCGCCTACGAACTGCTCGATCACGGTCGCACCGTCCTCGTGCTCGACAAAGACAAGCCGGAAAAACTGGGCGGCTTGGCCAAGGAGTCCTTCGGCGGCGTCCACTTGGTCGATACGCCCTACCAGCGGCGTATGGGTCTCAAGGACTCGCCTGAACTTGCGTGGCAAGATTGGCTGAGCTACGCCGATTTCGAGGCCGGTGACGAATGGCCCCGCCGCTGGGCCATGCACTATTGCGAACGCTCGGTACCAGAGATTTTCGAGTTCCTCGACAGCAAGAAGGTCAAGTTTCTGCCGCTCGTCAACTGGCCGGAGCGCGGTGTGTATAAGCCGGGCAACAGCATCCCGCGCTGGCACATCACCTGGGGGACGGGCTGGGAGATCATCGACCGTGTTGTGCAGGCATTGGAAACTCATCCGCGCCGTGCGAATCTCGAGATCCTTTGTGATACCGAAGTCCACGGGCTGGAAATCGAGGGCGGTCGCGTGGTCGGGGTGCAGTGCCGTTCAATGCTCGATCAATCCGAGTTCTCCACCCGTGGCGAGGCCGTCGTGATTGCGGCTGGCGGCATCTGCGGCGGTGATCTGTCGAGGG
>CAZUAB010000015.1:14656-26998 GCA_964617795.1 uncultured bacterium | reverse complement strand
CATGCTGAAGTCGCTGCACAACGCCTTGGTCATCGGCTCACTGATGGCCGTCTGGTCGATGGCTGGACCCGTGGCCGCGCAGGAAGCCGCCGCGGCGGCGACGTAGCCTGCGGCTGCGGAAACCACGACGGCGGAGTCCTCCAGCCCCGCGACACAGGCGGGCGGCTTTTCTTTCGGCGATGACTGGGGCGATTCCGACAGTTTTTTCACCGGCGATGACGGCGCGATCGAAGATCTGCTGGCCGAGCCAGAATGGGACGGCCCACGGTTTGGGCTCAAGGGCTACTACCGTGTTGGATGGAATTTCTTGCACGAGGTGGACGGCAACGACGCGCAGGATCCGTCAAGTTTCCATTACGGACAGCATCGTCTACGCCTGAAACCGACCATTGGCCTCAACGACAAAACGTTCCTCTATGGCGATGTGATTGTCGGCCAGAGCGAGCGTGGTTGCACCTCGCCGGCCCGTGGCTTGATTCCGGCGCCCTGTGACGGTATCCTTGGCGCCGCTGGTTTGACCGTACTCGACACAAACCTTTCTGACGCCTTCGCGAATATTCGCTTGGTCCGCTTCTGGGGTGAGGTCACCACACCCGTGGGTGTGATTCGTGCCGGCCGGCAGCCCTCGCACTGGGGTCTTGGCCTGTTCTCGAACGATGGTGAACACGAGCAGGAGTTCGGCGAGGTCCAATTCGGCGACACCTACGACCGCATCGCCTTTGCGACCAAGCCGCTCGGCGCCGACAGCGACTTCATCACGGCGCTCGTTTACGACTTCATCGCCGAAGGTACGGCGATTCAGGGCGTACCCGGCGAACCGACGCTGCTTGACGACCGCGACGACGTTCACGAGGGCGTGTTGGTCTTGCTTTACAAGACCGCGCCGCTTGATTTCGGGGTCTACCAGGTGTCGCGTTACCAAAACCGTCCGCGCAACTACATCTGGGCGACGGACGTCTACGCCCGCCTTGACATCGGCCTGATCTACGCCGCATTCGAGTCGGTCTGGCTGTACGGATCGAGCCGCGCCGTGCCGATGCTCGACCAGGCGGCCCTCGAAGTCGTCGAAGGCGACAAAATGTGGGTGGACGGCTGGGGTTGGGCCAGCGAGGTCGGCCTGCGCTTTGACTGGTATGACGCCAAGGTCAAGTTCGGCTCGGCCCAAGGCGACCAGACCTCGATCAACGACGGCAAACTTAGCTCGCTCACCTTTAAGCCCGACTATAACGTCGGCCTGATCATGTTCGACTTCGCTTATGCCAATTTGGTGGAACGTCAGCTTGCTGCACAGTTCGCGACCCTCGACGCACTGGTGCGCGGCGGTGTCTTGTCGCCGGCCGACGTGGCCAAGCTCGGCTTGGTCGCCGACCTCGGCCGCACCCGCGGCGGCGTGACCAACGCCTTCTTTATCAATCCGATCGCAACATTCCGCCCCATCGAAGGCCTCGAAGGGAAGCTGGGCGTCGTTTGGGCCCAAACCAATGACGGCGTAGCCGTTGTCGGCTCGGGCGTCAACGCCGAGTTCGCCGACAGCCTGGGCTGGGAAATCGATGCCGGCCTCGAGTGGACTTTCCGCAAGCGTTTCCGTGCCGGCGTCGAAGCCGGTGTGTTCTTCCCGGGCGATGTGTTCAACCGCCCCGAGACGACGGTCGATCCTGCGACAGGCGTGTCGGTTCAGTTGGCTGGCCCGACGGAGAAGGCGCCGACGTCGTACCTGACGGCGCTGCGGCTGACCTACAGCCTCGATTGAGGCGGGGGTGGGCGGTCCCGCGGGGCGGCCCAAGCGGCAGGAGCGGGCCATGTCCGACGAGATCCTGATCCGGCTGCCGGGTGACGCGGCCATCGACTTCGATGCGGCCCGCGACCAATTCGCACTCGTTTTTGCGGGTGAGGATACGGTTGTGTTGCGGCGGCAGGCGCGTGACCCGGGGAGCAGCGGCCAGACTTGGTTGCGCATGTTTGTCGGCGGGCACGCCGTATGGGCGGGCGATCTTCTACACGCGCTCAATCTCAACCACGCCACAGGTCTGCTCGTCTGCATGGAGGGCAGCGTGCGCAAAGATATCTTTTTGCGCGGCGGCGAAATCATCTTTGCGCAGAGCAATTTGGCCGATGATCGCCTAGGGGAGTCTTTGGTGCGGGCCGGCCGGATCACCCAGGATCAGCTTGACGAGGCGGCCCGCGAAATTTCGGCCGATCGCAAGCTCGGCCGCGTCCTCGTCGACCGTGAATGGATTACAGCCAAAGAACTATTTGTGGGTGTGCGCCGGCAGGTCGAGGAGATCGTTTGGTCGATACTCGACTGGCCGAGCCGCATGCTCTTTTACGAGGGCTTCGCGGATCCCGAGAGCGTGATCGCGCTGAATCTCGAAACCCATCGGTTGCTGATTGAGGGCATTCGCCGCAGCTCGGCATGGTCGGCCGTGCCCGTTGCCGCACCCGAACGAGCGATTGTCCTGCAACTGGCGGCCAATCCTAAAAATTCCGGCCTCAATCAAGAGGAGCGGCGCATCGCTGCTCTGGCCGCCAAAGGAATCACCCTGCGCGAGTTGATCGACCAAGTCGGGATGGGCGTCCTCGAGACGTACAAGGTCGTTCATCATTTGCTCGACCGCGCCGTGCTGCAAGTGGGAATCCCCGTTGAACGCTCGGCTGCTGTCGTCGAAGGCGGCATCCGCAGCGAACTCGAAGCGACGATCCATAATTTCTCGGCGATCTTTGCCGACATCGTCGGCCTGTTGCGTCAGCGCGTGCCCGAAATCGATCCCGTTGCCCGCCTCAACTCGTTCTTCGAGGCGCTGCCCGAGGACCTGGCCGCCGTATTTGGCGGCGTGCGCTTCCCGCCTGACGGCAAGCTTGATACCGCAGCCATCGCCGCTCGGGCCGCCGGCCTGCGGGGGGCGCGAACGGCCGTGCTGCGTGCATTCAACGAATTGCTTTACTTCACGATGTTCGAGATGAAGAACCACCTGTCCGACGAAGACACGGATCGGATTATGGACATCGTCGAACACATGGAGATCTTTTGACGATGGGCGAGGGACCCAAACTCGTCATCGAACTTGAGAGTGGCGGCATCCTCAAGCTACCCGCAGGGTTGATGCGCCAACTGCGAGCACCGGTTGGGACGCGTTTCGCCGTGGTGCCGGCCGGGGATGCCATGCTCTGGCTTTTTCGCGAGGATGAGGACGAGCCCGAGGGGTTGGCCTGGTCCGACCATTGCACACTGGCGGGGCGGATCGGCTCCTTTGGCATTGCGGATTTGTTCGGTGCACTCAACATGAGCCAGAAGACCGGCGTCGTCGTATTTCGGCACGGCGGCCTGCACAAAGAGGTTTTTTTTGACCGCGGTGAAATCGTCTTTGCCAACAGCAACGCCCCCGAGCAACGCCTCGGCGTCGTGTTGGTCAAGCGCGGCCTCGTCAAACAGAGCGAGTTGGACGAACTGCTGGCACGGCGCGACGGCGTGCGACTCGGCGCCAAGCTGATCCAGTCGGGTTTGCTCAAGGCCAAGGATCTGTACGAGGCCGTTCGGCATCAAGTCGAGGAGATCCTTTATAGCATCTTCCCACTAACCGAGGGTACCTTCGCATTTTACGAAGGCTCGTTTCTCGACGAAGACCTCTCGCAGTTTACGCTCAATACGCAGAATATCCTGATGGAAGGCTATCGGCGGCTTGACGAGTGGGGACTGATGCGTGAGAAAATCCCCCACGATGAGGTGATTCTGTTCCACAAGCCGGGCGACGACCCACACCTAGAAGGACCGGCCGCCCAGAAGGTCTGGAGCCTGATTGACGGCAAGCGGACCGTGGCCGGGTTGATGAAGGCATCGGGGCTCGGCGAGTTCGATGTGACGCGCACACTCTACGACTTGCTGCGCCGCGGCTTGATCGAGGCCGTCGACCCCAAGGCCGCCGTGGCGGACCGTGGCCGGACGCTGGAGGGGCTCGTTGATGGCTACAACAAGCTCTACGTGGCAATCCTCAAGACCTTGGACCGCGCCGGGAAGCGCGAGGTTGTTCAGCGCGATGCCGTCGATTCTTTTGTTGCCGGACTCGAGGAGCGGGCACGCCGCGTTTTCGATGGTGTCGCCTTCGACAGTGAGACCGGCATCGGGCACGCTGCCGAGCGCCTGGTTAGCAACTTGGAAGCCCTCTCACAGGGGGCGCGTAGCGGAGTTGCCAAGATTGCCGGCCTCGAGGACTTGTTCAAGCGCCAGCAGTTGCAGGGCGCGCTCGACGAGGTCCTCAACTACCTGGTGTTTGCGCTCAAAAATGCCCTGCCGCCCGCGCAGGCCGATCCGATTATTCAGCGGATCCGAGCTGCCCATCAACGTCTGCGAGAGGCCGCGAAATGAATGCGCTTGATCCCGTCGTGCTGGCACTCGATACAGGTGATCCCGCCGAGGCCCGCGCGTGGCTGGCGGCCTTGCCCGCGATTCGTCGCGTCAAGGTCGGGCTCGAACTGTACCTGGCGGCCGGCGCTGGTTTTGTTGCCGATCTCGTCGCCGATGGTTACTGGGTGTTTGTCGACCTCAAGCTGCACGACATCCCCCACACGGTGGGCCGCGCAACCCGAGAGTTGTGCCGCCTCGGGGTCGGGTTGACCACCGTGCACGCGCTGGGCGGCCCCCGCATGATCGAGGCTGCGCGTGCAGCCCGCGACGCGGCTGGCGCTGCGACCCACATTGTCGCGGTAACCGCATTGACGGCCCACGACCCCGAGGAATGGCGCGGGCTCGGCTTTGCTGACGACATCGCCACCGCTGCCCGCCGATTGGCCGCGCAGGCCATGAGCGCAGGCGCGGACGGCGTGGTTTGCAGCCCGCTGGAGGTTTCTGTGCTGCGTGCCGAGTTGGGAGCCGATGCCGTGTTGGTTACCCCCGGCATTCGTCTGCCCGGTCAGGCGGCCGGTGACCAGCGGCGAATCGCATCGCCCGGCACCGCACGGCGTGATGGGGCGACCTGGCTCGTCATCGGACGTGCGCTGACGGCCGCTGATGATCCGGCGACGGCGTTGGCGGCGGTCGCGGACGAACTCTCGACGTGAGCGCACCGAAGTTGGCCGTTGGTGCCTGGAACGTGCTGGCGGCGGCCCGTGAGGCGGACTGCTTGCACGCGGCTTGGTGCGAAGAGTCACGCGCCGGTCGCCTGCGTGGCGCGGGAATCGAGCCGCGGATTGTTGCGGCGGACGAACTGCGACGCCGCTTCGGCGCCGAAGCACGCGGCGGCTTTGTCGCCGAGGTCCGGTTGCCCGAGGCGCAAAGTCCCGAAGCGTTGGTCGCCGCCGCGATCGACAAGGCGCGGCCGCTTGTCGTCCTCGAGGAGGTACAGGATCCCCAGAACCTCGGTAGTATCCTGCGAGCTGCGGCCGCGCTTGGTGCCGTCGGCGTAATCGTAACGCGGCACCGTGCCGCGCCGTGGTCGGCGGCCGTGGCGCGGGCCTCTGCCGGACAGATTTTCCGCGTGCCGCGCGCCGAGGTCGGTGGCGTTCCCAACTGGTTGACGACGTTGCCTGATGACTTGCCGACCATCGCCGCGCTGGCCGAGGGCGGTTGTACGCCTGACGTTGCGGCGTTGGCGGGAGCCTGCGTGCTGCTTCTGGGTGCGGAGGGCGACGGCCTCAAACCGCTGACGGTGAAGCGGGCCACGCAGGCCGTTACGATCCCGCTGGCGGGCGCGGTCGATAGCCTCAATGTGGCCCAGGCCGCGACGATATTTCTCTATGAGGCTCTGCGCAGGCGTGGAAACGCCGTTTGATCAAATGGCGGTTGATCTTGCGGTCGAGTCATCCACTGCGGTACAATACCGGTCGGTAATCTTGCAACGACTCGAGCCATCCGCGGCACAACGACCCCGGGGGCCCAGCGAAGGAGGGATGCATGAATTCTTGGAACGAGATTCTCAAGCGCAGCGGCCGCGCACTGCTGGTGCTGCCGCTGGCCGGGGCGCTGCTCACAGGCTGCGGTGACGACGGTGACGAGACGGCGCCCGCGGCGGCCTACATCGGTGCCGGTGTCAAGGACGGCGTAGCGGTCCAAAAATGTCTCGACGCCCTAGCAGCCGAAAAATTTGACGCGGCCCAAGAGGCCGTGGCGCAGTATGACGGCAAGGCTGACTACTACGTCGAGAACTACTGTGGCCTGCTGGCCGACACCCAAGAGCTGATGGACCAGATCGGCGGCCTCGTGTCGCTGGTGGCTGGATACTTGGCCCCCGGCCTGCAACCGCAGACCGACTACCGCGGCATCCTTGAGCCGGCACTCGATCCGATTCTTGTGACCGTCGAGAAGATGCAGGCTCGTGCCGAGCTCGTGGCTGGCGCCAGCGATCTTCCGGAAATCACCGTCAAGAGCCTGCCGCTCAACCTCGACCTGTCGGCCCTGATCGACAACGTCCCGGCTGACCTCGAGCTCAACCTTAAAGGTCGCTGGGACCGTACCGAGGCGCAGTTGATCGCGGCGGCCCCGGCGGCGCTGCTCGGCGTGCTTGATCTCGTGCTGGCCCACAAGCTGGAACTCGACGGCCTGAGCTTCGACTTCGAAACGAGCGCCTCGATTGCCAAGTGGTACATCAAGAACAGTACGTTGCTGGCACTTGACAGTGGCCGCACCGCGCAAATCGCTGAAGCCAAGACATGGTTCCTCAAGGCCTTGGACGGGGCTGTTGTCACCAATGGCGGCATTCTTGCCACGATTGAGGCCGAATACAACGACGGCCTGGACCACACCAACGACGTGATTCGCTTCGTCGATGTCGATGGTGACAAGAAGGTTTCCCCCGGTGACCAGATTGTCATCAAGGTGGTCGAAGACCTCGCCGAGGATATCGGCGACCTCGACGAAGACGGCACCGACGACCTGACCGCCGAAGACGCGACGATTACCAACGAGATCGAGCGGGGTATTTATCTGGACCTCATCCAGCTCGGTACCGACGTCAAGGCCAACCTTGAGGGCGGTGCGGCAATCAGTCTCATCGATTACCTCAAGGGCGACGGTGATATCTGGGGCTATTTGCAGACGGAATCCGTCGCAAAAGGCTACGGCGAGCTCGCGGACATCAAGGACTGGATCGCCCTTGACCCCAAGGCCTACTTCGCATCCCCCAAGGGTATCCGCGAGCTTGTGTTTGCGGTCGCAGCGACCACGGTGACCGACGGTACTGCAACGGGCCGTGATGTCAAGCTCTACGATATCGCGATCGAGTGCGAACTGAGCTACACGGCCGAGCAGTGGGCCAACCCGGCCACCGCTGGCGCCTTGGTTGCAGACAGCGGCTGGCGCAGCGTCTGTGGTACCGAAACCACCGTCGGTACCGGTGCCAGCGCCGTCGTCAAAAACGCCGTCATGCTCAAGAACATCCACTTTGGCGTGACCGATGCAACCAGCGACGTTAAGCACTTCGAGTCGATGGCCTTTGCCGTGTCCCCGGCGGCGGCAACGCGCCCGGCGGATCTCTACGCGACGACGACCACCGACCTGGCCGGCCTCTTTTTGGCCGACCTGACCTTCGAATCGGCAGCGGCGCCGGCCGGAGCCAATGCCGATCCGATTGTCCCCGATGGTCTGTTCCCGTCGACCGTGACGACCGCCCACAACGATGGCCTGCTCTACATCGCGATGCAGGATCCGGGCTTTGCCGGCATGCTGCAGCTCGATCCCACGGGTGCTGGCAGCCACGCTGTGGCAACGCAGCAGACACTGAATGGCCTTGTAGCCCTTGTCTGGACGACCTATGGCGGCAACCTGACCGCGCTGGTTGACGACCTCTTTGGTGACGAATAATCGTCGATTCTGATCGACTGGTTTGTAAGGGAGCCGGCAGCAATGCCGGCTCCCTTTTTTGCTCCGATATCCGCCGTGATATCCGCCGATTGGCGGCACGGTTGAAATCTTCAGACGCCTTGTGTTAGAATAGATCCATATGGTGAAGAAGCAAGCCCATACCCCCGCTGTCCCAGCCTGGCTGGCAGACCGTCTGACTCCGCAGCGGCGAGCCGTGCTGACGGTGTTGGCCAAGAGTCACGACCACCCGACGGCGGCCGAAATCTATGAGCGCGCCCGCAAGGCCGTGCCGAGTATTAGTTTTGCGACAGTGTACAATTCGCTGCGGTTCTTCAAGGACAACGGTGTTGTCCTTGAACTGCCGGGGCCCAATGGCGCCAGTCGTTACGATGCGACGATGGCGCCACACGGTCATGCAACCTGCACGCGCTGCGGCTCCGTTGTCGATTTCCCGACACCCAACGGGCCCGTGCCCGAGGTCGCGGGGTGGCGTGTCGACGACGTGCAGATCAGCGTGTCGGGTCTTTGTCCGCACTGCCGCGCCGGCGTACCGAACTAACCGCGAGAACTTGGATATCTTGTTGATCGCGTACCCGCATGCGCGCTGGGTTTCGCGGTCCGATCCACCCCTCTAGTTCAAGGGTGTCACCGACACCTAGGACGAGTTCGCTGGCGCTGCCGCTCAAGGTCACGCTCAGTCCCCGTCCGCCGCGTAGACGCAGGGTCTTCTCCTTGCCTCGCGTCGCTACGGTGGCAATCTCTCCACGCACGCGGAGCCAGCCGCGCTCGGCCAATGCGGCGCCGACGTTGCGCGGCCGTGGATCCCAGGTTTGCCACATTCCGCGGCCGGCCGCCTTGGCGGCGCGGAATACAGTCAGGTCATCGACCTGCCACGGCGTTCCACAGGGGGGCATGTGCAGCGGGTAAGCCCAGCCAGCCGCCAACAGATCAGACGATAGATCGTGCCCGTCGCGGCGCTGCAGGCGCACGAGGCGGCGACCGTAGCGATCCTCGGGGGCGGGCTTGCAGTGCCGCATCGTAAGTCCATCGGGTGCGGCTGCCAGCCACGTACGGGTGTACTCTGCAGCGGTCGGACCCCAGGCTGTGTCACGCTCCGGTGTGTCGATGCCGACAATGCGCAGGCGCCGATCGCAACTGTCAACGACGGTGTCACCGTCGAGCACGCGGACGATATCGACCGAACGCACGCCATGAGGCGACTGCCAGCAGCGCGGCGTCAGGCCAATCCGATCAGCCGCCCAGCCCGTAGAAAAAATACAAACAAACAGCAAAGCCTTGTGGCGTGCGATCGCGAGTGTCAATCGTCGTGCAAGGCGCATGGGCTTAGTGAGCCTCGGCCCAGTTCTGGCCGATGCCGCTTTCGACCAGAAGTGGCACGCGAAGCGTGGCGGCGCCCTCCATAGCGTCGTGCATCAAGCGGCGCACGGACTCGGCCTCGGCGGCCGGGACTTCGACCAGGAGTTCGTCGTGGACTTGCAAAATCAAGCGGGCCCGTGGGTGCTCAGCCGCTAGGCGGCGGTGCACTTCGATCATGGCCAGCTTGATCAGGTCGGCCGCAGCCCCCTGGATTGGCGTGTTGACGGCGATCCGCTCGATCCAGCTCGGATCGCGTCGGGCGCCGCTGCCCGGCTCGGGCAGCCGGCGCCTCCGCCCAAACATGGTGGCCACCCAGCCCGATTCGCGGGCTTCATCGACCGCGTGCTGGCGGAAGGCGGCAATACCGGGGAAACGCTCAAAATAACGCTTGATCCACTCCGCCGCTTCGGCCGTCGGAATCCCCAATGTGGCGCCGAGACGCTGTGCGCCCATGCCGTACATCAAGCCGAAGTTGATTGTCTTGGCGGCGCGCCGTTGATCCGCTGCGACATCCGCAGCGGCGATGCCAAACAGCTCGGCAGCGGTCGCCGTATGAACATCCAGGCCGGCCTCGAAGGCCGACGTCAATCCGGGATCGCCGCTGACGTGGGCGAGGATACGCAGCTCAATTTGACTGTAATCGGCGCCGACGAATACGAAGCCGTCATCCGGCACGAAGCAGGTGCGGATGCGCCGTCCCCATTCATCGCGGATCGGGATGTTCTGCAGATTGGGATCCGAACAGCTCAGACGTCCCGTCGAGGCGCCGAGTTGGTGGAAGCTGGGGTGAATCCGCCCGGTCTCGGGCAATACGGCGGCGAGCAGGCCATCGGCATAGGTTGCCAGCAGCTTGGCGAGGGTGCGGTGCTCGAGAATTTCGCCGACCACCGGGTGCGCATCCCGCAGTGCCTCAAGTACGTCGGCATCGGTCGACCAGCCACCCGTTTTGGTCTTGGGCACACCTTTGGTCGGTAGGCCGAGCACCTCGAACAGGTAGTGCCCGACTTGCTTGGGGCTTTGAATATTGATCGGCCGCTCAATCCGCTTCATAATCCGCGCTTCAAGCGAAGTGAGGCCGCGCTTGAGCTCCTGGCGCAGGCCCTCCATCCTTGGCACATCAAGACGTACACCGTGCCATTCCATCTCGGCCAGTACACCGACGACGGGCATCTCGATCGTTCGGTAGAGCTCGGTCATCCCCGTCTCGTCGAGGCGACGGTGCAGCCGTTCGCAGAGTGCCCAAGCGACGACAGCGTCCTCACCGGCATAGCGAACAGCTTCGCTGGCCGGGACATCACGGAAATCCCCGGTTGTGGCGACGTCTTTGAAGCCAATGGTGGTATGCCCCAGCTCGCGTTCGGCCAGTGCATCAAGTCCATGGCCGCGCACGTCGGGGTCCAAAAGCTGGCTGGCAATCATGGAATCGCCAGCGATGCCCCGTAAGCCGATGCCAGCGCGGCGCAACACCTGCGCATCGTATTTGAGGTTTTGACCCCATTTCGGCTGTGCCGGATCCTCCGCCCAAGTCCGTAAGGCATCGAGCACGGCCGCTTTGTCGGCGTTGACGCCGTCGCGATGACCCAGCGGCACATAGACCGCAGCATCCGCATCGGCGGCCAAGCTGAGACCGACCAACTCGGCGCGACGGGTTGTCAGCGAAGTGGTCTCGGTATCCAAGGCGATCGGGTGACCGCCGGCCACGAAGGCGGCAATGGCGGCTGGGTCGAGCATGGCCTCGAGGCGGCGCGCATCGAGCCAGCTACGATCGGCCGCATCGGCAATCTCGTTTTCGAAGCCGGGCAGGGTACCCGCGGCCGCTGGACGATGCCTGTCCGGTCCTCCGGCGTTGCGACCGGCAGCCTTACGCAGCTTGCCGCGCAAAGAGTCGAATCCGAAGCGGCTGCAGAGCGCATCAAGCTCCGCCCAATCGGGCTCGCGACGCACCGCCTCACGCCATACCAGGCCCGAGGGGTAGGCCGAGGGCAGCCGAACGAGCCGGTAGCTCAGCCGCGCATCGTCGACGCCCTCGCGTAGATTGCGGGCCCAGGCTTGGTCGGGGAGGCCGTCCAATGAGGCCAGTAGACCGTCGAGCGTATCGAACTCGGCCAGCAGTTGGTTGGCCCGCTTGGGACCAATGCCCCGCACGCCGGGTACGTTGTCGGAGCTGTCGCCCATCAATGCAAAAAGGTCGGGGATTCGCGCCGGCGGCACGCCCCATTTCTCGACCACGGCCGCGGCATCAAAGGTCTTGTCGCGCATGGCATCCCACATCACCACCCGCTCGCCGACCAGTTGCAGCAGATCCTTGTCAGAGCTGGCAATCACCACGCGAAGGCCGTCATCGCGGAAGCCGACGGCGGCCTCGGCAATCAGGTCGTCGGCCTCGTGCCCCGCCACCTGTAGGCGGGGTATGCCAAAGGCATCGACGAGCGGCGACACCTCGTCGAACTGCCTGACCAGATCTTCGGGTGGAGGAGGACGCTGGGCCTTGTAGGCCGGATGAACATCGTTGCGCCAACTGGGGCCCGGACTGTCTTGCACGGCGACGATGCGTGCTTCCGGATACTCCTGCACAAGCCGTAGCAGCATGTTGGCCAGCCCATAAAGGGCGCCGGTGGGGAAACCGTCAGGGGCCGTCAGCGGTGGCAGAGCATGAAATGCGCGGAAAATGTACCCCGACAGATCGACGAGAATGACGGTGTCGGCATCCGCGCCGGGGCTCATGCGCCGCCGCCGAGATCGCGCATCAGACCGCGTGCGACCATCGTCCCGGCGACGTAGATGCTGAGCTGCGGCGGCACCCCCACCGAACTGGGAAAAAGGCTGCCGTCAGCGATGCGCAACCCCTGCCAGCCAAACAACCGGCCGGCCGAATCGCAGGCGCCGCGCGTGGGATCGGCGCCCATGGGCACCGCGCATTGCGGATGGACGCTAGATAGCATGACCTCGGCTGGACCGACGCCGATTCGGTCGACAATGTCGAGCTCCGACGGCTTCTGGATAACGACCTCGCGGCGGCGGAACGGCAGCAGCACCTCGCGGGCGCCGGCGGCAAAGTAAAGCTCGGCCGTGCGCTTGATGCCGTTGACGAGCGTGCGACGGTCAGTGGCGTTCAGTTCGTATTCGAGCCGCACACGATCGCCGTCCATGCGTACCGATCCAGCCGTCTCGTCGTG
>CAZUAB010000015.1:0-14646 GCA_964617795.1 uncultured bacterium | reverse complement strand
GGCGTCGAGGCGGAGACGTAGCGGTACTGCCTCATCCAGCGGCCAAGCGTGGGGCCCCAGCCAGGCATCATCGCCGCGGCCGTGCCGGGGTGGCCAAACAACGGAATGATCAGAAAACCGCCGTGGCCGTCCTTGTAGAAGTCGGCGAATTCGTTGACTACGTAGGACTGCGGCAGCCCGGTCCAGCCGTCGACCGGCTCGTCAAAGCGGCCGGCCACGACGACGGCCGGGTGGACACGCAGGTGCTTGCCCGCGTGGCCGCCCGTATCGCGGATGCCGCTGGCATCTAGCAGCGCGGGCGTCATCACCGACGAGCCGGCAACCACGATCTCGCCCGCCGTGACTTCGAGCGAGCCGAGTGATCGTCCGCTGTGCGGATCGACGAGCGCGACCTCAAGGCCGGTGGCGCGCTTGGCCTCGTGGCGAATCCGCCGAACCTCACAGCCCCAGGCCAACCGCCCGCCAGCGGCGATGCCGTCGGGCACGTAGGTGATCAGCGCGCTCTGTTTGCGGTTGTAGGCGCAGCCGAGCACGCAGTAGCCGCATTGCAGGCAGGCCACCCGGTTGTGGTCGTAGAGGCGTCCTGACCAACCCAGCGCCTCGGCGCCGCGGCGCACGAGGGCATTGTTGCGATTGACCTGGCCTTCGTCGATCGCGCTGACGCGGATGTTGCGCCGCACGCGCTCGAACACAGGAGCCAACGTCGCCTCGTCCCAACCTTCGAGACCGGCCTCGGCAGCCCAGCGACGCAGAATCGCCGCCGGCGTATTCTCGCTCAGGCAGATGTTGTGGACCGTGCTGCCGCCGACGCCCCGGCCGTGCGTCATGGTCAGGTTCATGCCGGGATCGGTTCGGGCCCCCATCGACCAAAACAGCCGGCCGAGCATGCGGTCTTCGCGCTGGTTGAATTCGACCTGTGGCAAATGGTAAGCGCCGGCCTCCAGCGCCAGCACGTCGACGCCGGCGCGAGCCAACTCACGGAAGGCGGCCGAGCCGCCCGCTCCGGTGCCGATGACGACCACGTCCGCCTTGAGCGGCGCCCCCGCCCGTGCCAAGGCGAACGGATCGAGGATACGGCCGGTTTCCTGCAGGCGCTCGCGCAGCCATCCGTCGGCGGGACGGTCGGGCATGATCACGGCAAAATCTCCGTCAGCGGCGGATCGTCGTCCACCGGCGGCAGTTCGAACACGGGCGGCGCAAAACGGTCGACCCACGGCCCATCGTAGCCGATGGGTGCCCACGTGGCATCGTCCGCAAAGTAGATCGGCGAGAAGACCAACTTGATCGCGGTGGCGGCCATGCGTAGCGGTGGCAGCCAGTGATCGGGCCACGCATCAAGGATCCGGCCACGGGTATCCAAATCGAGGGCGCTGAAACGGGCGAATCGGCCGGTCAAGACCGGCCACCATTCGACAACACGCATCAGCAGCACGAGGTCGTCGCGGGTCGGGGTGTCCAGTTGGGTCAGAAAGTCCCGCAGATGCTCGTCGAAGCGTGCCTGTTCGATATCGGGAAAATCGTCGCCCATGCGACCGAACAGCGTCTCGGCGATCGCCAGCGCCACGGCAAACGGTCGCCCCTCCCAACGCGTAAGCTCGCTGCTGCGCCCGACCGACGGCAACAACGTCGCCAAGACGCCGAGGGTGGTGCCTTTGAGCAGCGCACGCCGGTCGAGCTGGAAGGGATCAACGGCCATGGCGATTATCGTAGCAGCGCGGCCCGGTACCGTCCATGCCGCGGCTCAGCGGCCCGGCGCCAACTCGTAAAGGGCGATTCCGACGGCGACTGCGGCGTTGAGGCTCTCTGTGCCGCCGGGCATGGGGATGGCGACGCGCGGGATATCGGCGGGAATGGCGGCTGTGCCGCCGCCTTCGAGACCGACAACGAGTGCGGCGCGTGTGGGCAGCTTGACCTCTTTGAGCGGCGTGCCGGTGAGGTCGAGCGCAAAGGTCGGTAGTGGGCTACGCACCGATTCGCCCAGCGACGGGCCCAGCCGGAGCGGCAAGCGGAAGGCCGCCGGTCCACCGGCCCGTAGCGCCTTGGGTAGAAACGGCGAGGCGGCCTCGGCGCACAGCACGACCTCACGGATCGCAAAGGCCTCGGCACTGCGCAGAACCGCACCGATGTTCTCGGGATTCTGCAGCGGCACAATCAGCGTCAGTCCCCCACCGGCCGGATCGGCCGTCCAGTCAGGCATCGGCGGTGTGCGGACCCAGGCGAGCGGTGCACCGGTATTCGAGACATCCAGTTCGCGCATCAACGAGGGCGCCAAGCGGAACCACGGGGCGCCGGCGCTTGGCCATGGGTCGGCCATGGCCGGAGTGCCGAGTAGCCCGAGTACGGCATCGGGGCAGTCCCGCAGGAGTTCGCTGATGATTTTCTCGCCGGCAACCAGCGTTTCACCGTTGCGCCGAATGCCGCGTCCGGTCAGAAGTGTTTGCCAGTGACGGAAGCGATCGTTGCGGGGACTGGTAACGCCGGCGCCGACGAGATCCTCGGGGCGGTCGGGCGGGGGCGGCGGCGCGGCTTCGCGGACACGCCGGTCGGCCTCGCGGCGCGGCACGGCCTTGAGGTCGGGGGCATCGACGGGAGGCAATTCACGGTTGCTGCGCCGGTAGACCAGCAGGCGGCGGTGGGCGTTGCTGAACGGCAGCTTGTAGCCGATGTCTTCGTCGAGTTCAAAGGGCAAGCCGCTGCGGCCGACATCGGCGATTTCGTCGTCGCAGTTGGGTCCCTTCATCAATAGGACACGTCCGCCGGGGCGCACGCTGCGGGCCACGCGTTCCAGTGTGTCCCGCGCGTCGGCAAAGGCGCGCGTGATGACTCCCTCGACTGGGATCTCGTCGGCCGGGTTGAGCTTTCGCGCCACTACGCGGACGTTGGTAAGTTCGAGGCTGCGGGCGACATGCTCAAGGAAGGCAGCGCGTTTGCGCCGGCCCTCAACGAGCACAAACTCGACTTCGGGGTAGCGGATCGCGAGTGGGATGCCGGGGAAGCCGCCACCGCTGCCGAGATCCATCAGCGGCGAAGGCAGGTCGTAAAACTGGGCTGGCAGCAGGCTGTCGACGTAGTGTTTCTCGACCATTGCCTGGAAGCCACGGATCCGTGTCAGATTGAGGATTTCGTCGCCATCGCGCAGGATCTCGTGGAAGGCCCATAGTTTGTCGCGTACCGGCGCCGTCGCTTGGCAGCCCCCCTTGGCGAGCAGGCGTTCGAGTTCGGCCTTGGTTGCAGGCGGCCCCGGCGGCTCGACAAATTCGCGTCGAGGTCCGCCCGGCTTGCCGTGAGAACGCCCAGATCCGCCGGTCTTGCCGCGGGGGCCCCTGCCGTGTCCGCCCTTGGCCGCAGGGCCTTTGCCGCCACCGGGCGCACGTGGACCTTTGGCGGACGAGGCCTCTGCTGAGCGACCGGGGCGTGAAGGGCGGCGTGGCGGCATCCGAACATGGTGCGTCAGCGCGGGCTTACTGTCAACACGGGACGCCCGTGGACCACTGTGCCATCATGTTCGCCATGGGTACACCCAGCGTCATTTTTTCGGACAACCACCTGCTTGTCGTCGTCAAACCGGCTGGCATGTTGGCCCAGGGCGATCGCACCGGCGATGCCAGCCTCGTTGATTGGGCCGAGCGCTGGATCGCCGAGAGCGCCGCCAAGCCGGGCAAGGCTTACGTGGGGTTGGTCCACCGCCTCGACCGGCCCGTCGGCGGTGTGATGGTGTTGGCGCGCACCTCGAAGGCGGCGGCCCGGCTGTCGGCGGCGTTTCGTGACCGTACGGTAGAGAAGCGCTATCTGGCACTGACCGAACGTCCGCTGCCCGAGGCCGCGGGACGCAGCGAGGGTTGGCTCGTGCCGGGGCGCGGGACCGAGCCGTCGCGCTGGCAGGCGGCGCCTTGTGACGGCGGGCAGACGGCGGCGCTGGGATGGCGTACACTTACGAATACCCGTGCCGGGACGCTACTCGAGATTGGCCTCGAAACCGGCCGCAAGCATCAGATCCGCGCGCAGCTCGCCGCGCTCGGCAGCCCGATTCTGGGCGACCGCCGCTACGGGTCGCGGAAGCCGTGGGCGCCGCCCGGTTCAATCGCACTGTTTGCTTGGTCCTTGACGGTTCCGCATCCGATCGGCGGCCTGCCGACGACCTTCGAGGCCTGGCCCGATTCGCCGTGGCCGGCACGACACGGACTGCTCAGCGGTTGAGCGGTTGTGGGCGCCCCTGCTCGTCAACGGCAACGAACACGAGGCCGCCAGTGGTTGCCAACTCTCGCGTGGCCGGACCGCCGCCGAAGCGCTCGCGCCAGACCTCGACCTCGACACGGACCGACGTGCGGCCGTGGCCGACAACCCGCGAGACGACCTCGAGCAGGTCGCCGGTGCGGATTGGCACCTTGAAAACGACCTCGCCGACGGACACGGTGACAACGGGTGAGGCGGCAAAACGGGCCGCGGCGTACGAGCCCACCTTGTCCATCAGACCGAGCACGAATCCCCCGAAGGCGGCCCCGCCGGGGTTGGTGTGTTCGGGGAAGACGAGTTCAAAGGTACGGATTTCGGTATCAGCAATCATCGGGGCCTCCGGTGGCGTCAAATCGGGGTGCGGTTGACAGTGCGCAGAAATTCCTGGATACCGCTTGTGATGCCTTCTGCGAGTTGGCCAAGATAGCGGTCATTGCGCAGGCGCTGAGCCTCGACAGGATTGGTGACAAAACCGATCTCAATCAGAATCGCCGGCATCTCGGTGCCGACCAGCACATAAAACGGTGCCCCCTTGACTCCAATCGAGCGAAAAGGGTTCCAGTGCGGGCTGAGTCTGTTGACGATACTCTTCTGAACATACTGCGCCAACGGCGTCGATTCGTTGGCCTTGTTGGTCAGCTTGAGTGCGGTAAGCAGATCGTCGAGCAGGTCGCCGTCCGAGCTGCCGGTCATTGAGTTTTCGCGGGCAGCCACCGCCGCAGAGTCCTTGTCGGTGGCGCGGGCCAATCGATACGTCTCAATGCCGAAAGCCTTGGGGTTGGGTGCGGAATTGGCGTGGATCGAGACGAAAAGGTCGGCATTTTCACGGTTGGCGACGATCGTTCGCTCCTCGAGTTTGAGGAACCGGTCATCGGTACGCGTGTAGACGACGCGATAGCCGGCACGTTGCAGGCGGCCGCCGACATCACGGGCCACTTTGAGGACCACGTCTTTTTCGCGGATTCCCTTGAGACCGAGAGCGCCGGGATCTTTGCCGCCGTGGCCGGCATCAATCACGATGGTAGGTGACTGCTGTGGCTTTTGGATACTCGGCGCCGCCGGCCTTGCTGGCGGTGCCGCCTTGACGATCGGTGCTGGTTTGCCGCCGAGAATGTCTTCAATCCCGGCCGGTTTGTCCGCCGGGGCCTTGGGCGGCGTTGCGGCCGCGACCGGCGGTGCTGCGCCTTGGGTGCCGCGCACGTCGATAACCAGCCGGAACGGATCGCCGAAAGGCACCACCTGCCACGCGGCCAAGCTCTTGAGGTCAAGTACGAGGCGTGCCCGCTGCTTGTCAAACTGGGCAATGCGTGCGCGTTGGAGCAGGCCGTCGTCGATTGGCAATTCGGACGGTACGTCGGGTGCCAAGCGTGCATCCATCAGGTCCAGATAGATCCGTGCCGGCCGGCCGGCTTCGGCGTCTGCGGCCAAGGTGCGCTCTTCCCAACGTATTCTACGGTCGAAGTAGACGACGACGCGGGTGTAATTTTCGAAGGTCCAGGTCTTGACCTCGGTGACGACGGCCAGCTCACTCCAAGCCGGTCGTGCTGGCTCCACTGCCTGGGCGACGGACACCCCGACCAGCGCCTCCGGCTGCGCGGTCGACACGGTCGGGGCGAGCATCGCCGTCGCGGCGAACAGGATTAGGGATCGACGACGAATCGGCGTTCTCCTTCGCGGCGGACACGCAGCCCGGCGCTCGACAACCAAGCCGCCACGGTGGCTTCGGCATCTGTCGGTAGCATGAATTCGTAGACGACAACCCACGTGCCGCCCTCGCGGCGGATGTCAGCCGGGATCACATCGTGGAACAAGTGTCGGTCGGCCCAGATGCGACGGTCGAATGCGAGCCACGCCTGATGGTCAGTGAAGCGCAGCGGTCCGAGCTGCCAGACGGCGTTACGGCGGGCAGCCTCACGTAGGGGAACCCACAGGTCGATGATGCGGTCGACAATCAGCGCGTAGGTAAGGTCTTGGGGTGGCGACAATGCAGGTACTACGGGCAGGTCGGCACGAAACGGCCGGCCACCGATGTCGCCGACGACAACGGCTTCGGTGACGGCCCAGACCCGCCCGGCGATGAACGGGTGGGGCGCTTCACGCCGCGAGACGTGCAATGTCCAAGTTCCATCCGCGTCTTCGGTGCCCAGTTCGTCGGCTGGTACCAAGCGAATACCGCTCTCGGCGAGGCGTCCCCGCAGCGACGCAATGACAGCGCGGTCCTCCGCTGTCGTCATGTCGGAGGCGCGTAGCGCAAACAGCGGCTCACGAGCCCATGGACTAAGCAAACCCAGCGCCCGCAGCTCCTGCTCGATCGCCGTGCGGTCAAACTCCACCCGGCCGGACCAGAAGTGGCGGAGTCCCGATTTTGAGCGAGCGACGCCGCTGACGGCCTCGACGTACTCGCTGGCACGTCCGAACAACGCTGGCTGCAGCACAGGCATTCGTCGTTGCAGCTCGGCCTCGCTTAGCCACTCGCGTAAAAAAACACCGAGCCCACGGGCCATTGCATCAGCCTCGGCCCGAGCCCTGGTTGCGTCTTCGCTCTCTGCGCGTTCGGCAACAGCGCTGCCGTCCGTGTCGATCCACTCGGCTGCTCCGATTGCAGCGGGCACGAGCAGCAGAGCCAGGCCCGCCGGGAGCCACGATACGCGGACATGCTTCATGCGGCCCATGCTAGCACAAGCCGGCGCTTCAGCGCGCCCAGACTGCCAGCGGCGAGTCGGCAGGGACCTCATATTCAACGGCATCTGCGCTCCAGTGCCCGCCACCGACTTCACGCTCCGCCTGCTCAATCAGATCGGCGCGCTCGATGGGCAGGCGGATACGGACCGTCCAGCGCTGCGCCCGTGCATGATGGCGAATCCAGTCGACGATCGCATCGATGCCTTCGCCACGGGCCAGCGAGGCGCGCACCTGCGGCGCCAGGTCGGCAAAGCCGGTCAGCACGTCGTCGGCATCGCGCAGTAGGTCCGTTTTGTTGAGCACGTAGAGCATGGGCCGGTCCAGGGCGCCCAGTTCATCAAGTACGTGCAGAGAGGTCTCGGCCTGCGTGCGGGCATCGGTAGCGGCCACATCAATCACGTGGATCAGCACGTCGGCCTCGAGGACTTCTTCGAGCGTGCTTTTGAAGGCCTCGACCAACCCGTGCGGCAAATCCTGCACGAAACCGACGGTGTCGGTCAGCAGGAACTTCGTGCCGTCGCCCAACTCGATGCGTCGCGTCAGGGGATCCAAGGTGGCGAAGGGCATGTCGCGCACAAAGACCGGACGACCACTGAGCAGGCGCAGCAGCGTCGATTTGCCGACGTTGGTGTAGCCAACGGCAGCCACATGCAGAAGGTCCCGCCGGCGTCGCTTGCCGCGATGCAGGTCGCGGGTGCGCTCCACCGTCGCCAACTCTCGCTTGAGCGCCGTCACACGGTTACGCAGTAGGCGGCGGTCGATTTCGATCTGTTTTTCACCGGCGCCGCTACGTACCCCACGCGCGCCGCGTTCACGGTCGAAGTGCTGCCACAGGCCCACAAGCCGCGGCAACACATACTGCGCCTGGGCCAACTCGACCTGCAGCTTGCCAGCCCGCGACTGTGCCCGACGACCAAAGATCATCAAAATAATCGCCGTCCGGTCGAGTACGCCGATGCCGTCCAACGCGGTTTCCAACTCGCGTTGTTGGGTCGGCGTCAAGTCGACGTCGATGGCCACCAAATCGGCGCCTACCGCCTTGGCCCCCTCACTGAGGCGCGCAATGGCGCCGGCGCGGAAGTAGCTGCCTGGGTGCGGGTCGCGCACGGCCACCGATTCGACCCCAACGGGTTCAAGGTCGGCTGCATCGACCAGCGATACGAATTCATCGAAACGGTCGCGGTGCAGGTCGTCGCGCGCGTAGGGGGCCACGACGAGTGTGCGCACCGCGTCACGCGTGCCGAAGAAGTGATCGACAAAGCTCAAATGGCGGCCGGTAGCTTCACGCCTCGACCCACGAACGGGCTTCACCGTCAAAAAGCGCCGTCAGCGCCTCGCGCAGCGTGGCCGAAGCATTGACCACATCGGCTTCGGGAAGCCGCACGACCGTTTCGTTGCGGTCTTCGTCCTGCACGTGCAGGTAGACCGTCAGGCGACCTGGATGGGCGCGCAGGACGGCTGCCAAGTCACGGGCACGCTCACGGCTCAGCGAGCGCCGCGGAAGATGCACGTGGAAGAGCTTGCCTTTGCGGGATTCCAACTCGTCGATGCCGACGATCGCCTTGGCGAAGATGCGCCGCATCCCTTCGGCATCGACCTTCATGTCACCCTCAACAAAAACCGGCCGGCCCGCTGTCAGCAGGTCCTGGTGTTGCAGAAAGGTCTCGCCGAATACATTGAGTTCGGCCATGCCCGCCCGATCTTCGACCTGCAGGAACGCCCGTCGCCCCTTGGGAGAATTCTTGATCTTGACCTCGGTGATGACGCAGCCCACCTTGATTTTGCTGCCGTCGGTCATGCGCGCCAAATCTTCTTCGGCCAGCGTTGCATTGGCGAAGCGGCCAATCGTGTCCTCGAACGGTTCGAGCGGGTGCGCGGTCAGGTACAGGCCAATCGCCATGCGCTCGCGTTCGGCCCACTCGGCATTGGTCCAAGATGTGCTGTCGACGAGCGTCAAATCGTCGTGCCCCTCTTCATCGCCCCCGAACAGGCTGGACTGCCCCGCTGCCTTGTCGCGCATACGCTGCGCCGTCCAATCGGCAATGCGGTCGAGGTTGGCTCCCAGTAGTGGCCTGGGTTGCCCCAAGCCGTCGAGCGCACCGGCGTGGATGAAACCCTCAAGCAACTTTTTGTTAAGCATGCCGGCATCGAGCGAGGTAAGGAAATCAGCCAGCGAACTGAAGCCCCCCTGACGTTCGCTACGGATGCGGAGAATGTCGGAAACGGGCTTTTCGCCAACGCCTTTGATGGCTGCCAGACCGAAGCGGATACGGTTGCCGTCGGGGCGAAAGGTCACCCCCGATTCGTTGATGTCGGGCTGCAGAATTTCGATACCCATTTGCCGCGCCTCGCGCAGCAACGGAATCAGCTTCTGGGACTTGTCGCGATCGCACTGCATCAGCGCCGCCATGAACGCCACCGGATGGTGCGCCTTGAGCCAGGCCGTGCGGTAGGCGATGAGGCCGTACGCGGCGGAGTGCGATTTGTTGAAGCCGTAGCCCGCGAACTTCTCGATCAGGTCAAACAGGTCTTCGGCCTTCTTGCGGTTGATGCCGTTGTGCTCGGCTCCGGCGGCGAACTGCTGCTTCTGTTGGGCCATGACGGCAGCGTCTTTTTTGCCCATGGCTTTGCGCAGATTGTCGGCGTCGGCAAGGCTGAAGCCGGCCAGCACCTTGGCGATCTCCATCACCTGTTCCTGGTAGACGATGACGCCGTAGGTGGGGCTGAGGATCGGTTCGAGCTCGGGCAGAAAATAGGAGATCTCCCGCCGGCCGTGCTTGCGTTCCACGTAGTCGTCGAGCATCCCCGAGTCCATCGGGCCCGGCCGGTAGAGCGCCGTAACGGCAATCACTTCATCCAGCGTTTCGGGATGCAATTGCTTGAGCAAGCGGCGCATCCCGTCCGATTCAAGCTGGAAGACCCCGGCCGTACGCCCCTCTTGCAGCAACTTGAACGCGGCCGGATCGTCTTCGGGAATCTGGTCGAGGTCGATCTCGATGCCTTCATACTCGCGGACCAGCTCGACGCAGATCTGCATGGCCGTCAGGGTCTTGAGGCCGAGGAAATCGAACTTGATCAGGCCGATCTTCTCGACGCCGTTCATGTCGAATTGGGTGACAGTTTCGTCGTGCTCACCGCGGAACAGCGGCACGTGTTCGACGAGCGGTCGATCGGAAATCACGACACCGGCCGCGTGCACCGAGGCATTGCGCGTGATGCCCTCAAGCCGCTGCGCAATCCCGTAGACCTCTTCGAGCCGCTTGTCGGACGCCAGCGCCTTGCGTAGTTCGGGGTCGTCCTTGAGGATCTGGGCGAGCGTGAACTCCTTGGGCGGGGCGGGCATTAGTTTGGTGATGCGGTCGGTCTCGGCAAAGGTCAGCCCGAATACCCGTCCAACATCTTTGAAGATTTGCCGACCCTTGGCGGTGCCGAAGGCGGCAATCTGCGCGACGTGGTCGGAGCCGCCGTAGCGCTTCGAGACGTACTCGATGACTTCGCTGCGGCGGTTCATGCAGATGTCGACGTCGATGTCGGGCATCGACTTACGGCCGGGGTTGAGGAACCGTTCGAACAGCAGCCCGAATTTGAGCGGGTCGATGTCGGTAATGCGCGTGGCGTAGGCGACCAGACTGCCGGCCGCCGAGCCGCGACCTGGGCCGATCGGGATGTCCTCGCCCTTGCCCCAGCGAATGAAATCCGAGACGATCAGAAAGTAGCCGGCGAAGCCCATGTTCTTGATCACACCGAGCTCGTAGCTCAGGCGTTCGTTGTAGGCCGCTTTTTGTCGGTCGTCGAGATGGATGCCGCGCCTTTCGAATTCCGTGAAGCGCTGCGTCAGCCCCTGCACAGCGTGTTCTTCGAGCAGGCTGTCGAGGTCTTGGCCAGGCTCGGCAAAGCGAGGCAGGTGAAATTCGCCGAACTTAAAGCGGAAGTCGCAGCGCTCGGCAATGCGCATGGTATTCTCGAGCGCCTGCGGCAATTCAGCGAAGGTTTCCCACATCTCGTCGGGGTGCTTGACGTAGAACTGGTCGTTGGGAAAGCGCATGCGGTCGGGGTCTTCGACCTGCTTGCGGGTGCCGATGCACAGCAGGCAGTCGTGCGGGAAGGCGTCGTCTTTGCGCAGGTAGTGGTTGTCGTTGGTCGCGACGAGTTCAATTCCCAGCTCTTTGGCCAGCTCGATCTTGCCCTGGTTGACTTTGTCCTGAATCTCGAGCCCGTTGGCTTGGATCTCCAGGTAGTAGCGGTCGCCGAAGACGTTTTGAAACCACTTGGCCCGCCGCCGGGCCTCGTCGGGGTCGTTCTGCAGGATCGCTTTGGCCACCTCGCCCTGCAGGCACCCGGACAGCGCGATCAGGCCCTCGTGGTGTTCGGCAAGAATCTCGGCGTCAATACGCGGCTTGTAGTAAAACCCCTCCATATAGCCAGCCGTGACGAGTTTCGACAGATTGCGCCAGCCGGTTTCGTTTTGGGCTAGCAGCACAAGGTGCCAGGCGTTCTCTCCATGGTCGGCGATTTTGCGGTCGTGCCGACTGTTCGGTGCCACATACATTTCGCAGCCGACGATCGGTCGCGCGTCGGGTGCGTGCTGCTGCATGGCCAGCGTGTAATCGATGGCGCCGAACAGGTTGCCGTGGTCGGTCATGGCCAGTGCCGGCATCTTCATCTCGGCGGCAATCTTGGCCAGATCCGCGACCTGGCTGGCGCCGTCGAGCATGCTGAATTCGGTATGGTTGTGCAGGTGAACGAACTCGCGTGAACTCATCCCATCAGGGTACCGCGAACCGGCCGCCTTGGGTAGTCGTCGGTGGGGCGGGGCGAGGGACGCACCGCCGATTGCCCCGTTTCCTTGACATCCGTCATAGTCCAGCACCGTCAATTCGACTAACATGAGCCCGAGTGGCCTTCGTGGCCGCCCTGCAGGATGCGGGGCGGGCGGGGGTCGGGAAGGGCGCGAGCATGACTAAAGGGGACTTCGGCTCTTCAACCGACGAGGCGTTGCCGGTCGTTGCACGGCTGGAAGACGCGGCTGAGCCGGGCTTGGTGCGGGCCTGGATCTTCGCGGCAGTGTTTTCGCTGGGTATCGCCGGGGCTTTGGCCTTCTTGGTCGCCATGATCAAAACGCCGGCTGTCAAGCCGTGGTTTGAGCCGGCCACGTTTCGACTCATTCTGGTTGCCCACGTCACCTATGCCATGACCATTTGGTGCATGATGGCCGTGGCGGCGTTGTGGGTGTTTCTCGTCGCCGAAGGGGGCGGCGGGCGCTTCGGGAAAACTTGGAGCCTCGTCAACCTCGCCCTCACCCAAATTGGCGGCCTCGGTATTTTGGCCGCCATGTTCGTGCCGGGCGGCGGTGCGCTGCTGCTCGACTACGTGCCGCTGATTGATGCGCCCGTGTACTACGCCGGCTATGCGCTATTTATGGCCGGCGCGCTGTCCGAGATGCTGCGGTTTCTGGCGGCGCGGCGGCGTGGCTTTGTGCATCCGGGGCCGGTGGCCGACGGGATGACCGCCGCGGCTGTTATCGTCATCATTGCGGCGCTGACCTTTGCCTGGGATCTGTTCGATGTGACCCGCGATCCACGGGCGGTTGGCCGCGAGCGGCTGCAGCCGATGGTTTGGGGCATCGGGCACGTCTTTCAGTACGTGTACGTGGTCGCCATGAGCGTGGCTTGGTGGCAATTGACCGGCGCGGCGCTCGGTGTACGGGTGGCCGCGCGTAGCTACTGGCGCGGTACTTTTGCGCTGGCGGTGCTGCTGTCCACCTCGACCTTGGCGGCCTCTATATGGCTGGGCGCCGTCGACTTGCGCCACAGCCTGTCGGCCAGCGTAATCATCCTGTCGCTGCTGGCGGTTGTGGCGCTCTTTGCCGCCGTTCCGATCGTGCGTTCATTCAACATGCGTCGGCGCCTTGGCCTGCGGGCGCCCGGTGGTTCGGCGCGGACGGCGCTCATCGTGTCGATGGTCCTGTTCACCATCGGCGTGCTGCTCGATCCGGCCGGCAACATGGGAACGCTGTGGGTGCCGGCGCACTACCACGGCGTGATCGTCGGCGGCGTCACGATTGCGCTGATGGGTGCGATTTACCATTTGTCCGAGCGCGCCGGTTGGCCGCTGTTGTCGGGCACCCTGGCCACTTGGCAGCCGGTCATCTTCGGCATCGGCGTGGCCACGATGATTGCCGGGCTGGCTTGGGCGGGCGCCGAGGGGGCCGTGCGCAAAGACTGGGTACACGGGATCGTTGTCAGCCCGCAGTTTCGTACCGGGCTCAATCTGATGGGCTTTGGGGCCGTGATCGCGGTTCTCGGCGGGATCATGTTCGTCGTACACTCTCTCTACAGCCTGACGCGTCCGCGCCGACTACGTTGATCCAACCGCGCACGGCCTTGCCGTTGCGGTGCGGATATTGACTGGATCAGCGCACCCGAGTAATATGGAGCCCGAGGGGGGGGTAATGCAGGCCGCATTGGAGGTTGAGAGTGGTCGAATTTTCCGCATTTGAAACGGGCATCGAGGTCAACGGCGAGACGGTCCTGTCGGTCGTCGACGGGATGGGTGCGTTTCGCTACCGCGCCGCCGAGATTCTCGCCGAGCACGGCATCGTCGAACCGACGCCCGGGCAGTGGTACCCGCAGCAGGCTTGGCTAGATGCTTTCCGGACGATCGCCGAGAAAATCGGCAACAACACGGTCTATTCGATCGGCCGTAAAATCCCCAGCAACGCCACGTTCCCGCCCGATATCAAGACGATCGACGATGCGCTTGCGGCGATTGATGTGGCGTACCACATGAATCACCGTAAGGGCGGTGTGGTGCTGTTTGACGGCGCTACGGGGAAAATGCGTGAGGGCATCGGGCATTACATCGCGCAGCGGCTTGGCCCGAAGCAGATGCAGGTGCGCGGGGAAAATTCCTACCCTTGTGATTTCGATCGCGGCATCGTCACGGCTATGGCCGAACGATTCCGTCCGGCCGAGGCCATCTTGTTGCGCGTCGTCCACGCTGACGGGCCGTGTCGCCGCCGCGGCGACGAATGCTGCGATTACAGCGTCGTTTGGTAGGTTTCGGACTCGGTCCGCCTTGCATATGCCGGCCGCGGGGCGTAGCATGAGGGGCATGAAAACCACACCGATCCTCCTTGCTGCCGTGTTCGCCGTCGCCTTGTCCGCCACTGTCGCCGCCGCCGGTGGCAAAGCCGGCGAGCCGCCGCCCGAGGCGCCCGAGGCCGGACAGGTCGAGGCCGCCCGCGGGGCTGCCGGCACGTTGCTAAAGACGCTCGGTGGCGAATTGAAGGCGGCGCTCGGTCGCGGAGATCTGGCGGCGGCGGTTACCGCCTGCGCCGAATCGGCGCCACGCATCGCCCGGGACATCTCGCTGGCCGAGGGCTGGCAGGTGACGCGGGTGTCGACGAAGCCCCGCAACAGCCAACTCGGCATGCCCGACGCGTGGGCTCAACGGGTCATGCGCGATTTCGAGCGTCGCCTGGCCGCCGGGGCCGACCCGGCGACGGTTGAACACGCTGAAGTCGTCGTCGAACCTGCCGGACGCTTCCTGCGCTACGCCAAGGCCATCCCAACGCAGCCGATGTGCCTAACTTGCCACGGCTCCGCTGACAGCCTGCCGCCAGCACTGGCCGCCTCACTGGCCGCCAACTACCCCAAGGACCGTGCGACCGGCTACACCGCCGGCCAACTCCGCGGTGCTGTCGTCGTCAAGGCGCCGTTGGATTGACGC
>CAZUAB010000014.1:0-27203 GCA_964617795.1 uncultured bacterium | reverse complement strand
CCACGCGCGGGATCGACGAAATCAATGCCGGTGTCTACGCCGCCGATGCGTCTTTTTTACGCCGTGCGCTGCCGGCGCTGACCACCGCCAACGCCCAGGGCGAGTTATACCTCGTCGACATCGTCGGCTGCGCCCGTACAGAAGGCAAGCCCGTACCGGCCCTCTGCTGCACGGATCCCGACGAAATCCACGGGATCAACGACCGCAGCCAGTTTGCCGCCGCCGCGGCCATCTTGCGTAACCGCCTTGTGCGGCAATGGCAGCAGGCCGGCGTCGGTTTTCTGGACCCCAACACCGTCTGGATCGAGGCCTCGGTGGAACTAGAACCGGACGTCGTGGTCGGACCTCAGGTGATGCTGCACGGCCATACCCACATCGCCGAGGGCGCCCGTATCGACACGGGTTGCGTGTTGCGTGACTGCCGCGTCGGCGCCGGAGCCCATCTCAAGCCTTATGTTGTCGCCGAAGGTGCCGAGATCGGCGCGCGCACCGCAGCCGGGCCGTTCGCGCATCTGCGCACTGGCACCGTACTCGCAGAGGGCAGCCGTATCGGTAATTTTGTCGAGACCAAAAACACCCGCCTCGGTCCGGGCAGCAAAGCCAACCACCTCAGCTACCTCGGCGACGCCGACGTCGGCGCCGGTGTCAATATCGGCGCCGGCACCATCACCTGCAACTACGATGGCGTGAACAAGCACCGCACCGTGATCGGCGACGGCGCGTTCATCGGCAGCGATACGCAGTTGGTCGCGCCGGTGACGGTCGGTGCGGGCGCCGTCGTCGGCGCCGGTACCACGGTTACCCGCGATGTTCCGGCAGATGCGTTGACGGTCAGCCGAACCCCGCAGCGGGACATCGACGACTGGGCCAAACGCAACGGCCCGGCGGCCCGTAAGGCGGCCAAGGCAGCCGAGAACAAGGATCAGCCATGAGTCGTCTGCTCACGGTCGGCCTCACCCGGGCCGGCGCCTTGCTGGGCCGCATTCCGCTGCTCGCGCCCCTGCGCCCGCTGGTCTGGGGCGCCTATGCCCGCGCCTATGGAGCACGCTTGGACGAAGCGGCCGCTCCGGTCGATAGCTACCGGACCTTCCAGGATTTCTTTACGCGCCGCCTGCGGGACAATGCGCGCCCCATCGGTGCTGAAGCCAACGTTTGGACGAGTCCGGTCGACGGCTTGTGGTTGTCGCATGTGCCAGCCGACGCCGATGCGGTCTACCCGGTCAAGGGCAATCCGCACAGCTTGCGGGAATTGCTGGCCGACACCACGTTGGCCGAGCACATGCGCGGCGGCTGGGTCTCAACATTTTATCTGCGGCCTGGCGATTATCACCGCATCCACGCACCGTGCGACATGCGGCTCACGGGCGTGCGCATGGTGCCGGGTACGCTCTTTCCGGTCAATGCGTACGGCCAGCGCGTGCCGGGTCTGTTTGCCCGCAATGAGCGCTGGATCTTCGAAGGCGAAACCACCGAGGGCCCCTTGGCCATGCTCTGGGTCGGCGCCATGATGGTCGGGTCTGTAGCGGGCAGCCACCCCGCCTTGCGGGACCTGCCACGTGAACCCGGCCGCCGAAGCCTTGACCTCCGCGTCGCCCGCGGCGAAGAGTTGGGAATGTTTCGCTTCGGCTCGACCGTGATTTTGGTCGGCGTAGCCACGCGCCGACCGGCCCTCGAACTGCCCGCCGAGATTCGAATGGGCCGGCCGGCCCTTCTGCTCGCAGAAAGGATCGCTCCATGATTCGTCGCCCCGTTTTGGCGCTTGCCGCCGGCCTGACGCTGCTCGCAGGCTGCCTCGATTATCAGGAAACGATCGAGGTGCTGCCCGACGGCCGGATCGAATTGACTCTGTTTACCACGATTGTCGATGCAGCACGGCCGGCCATCGAGAACCGTCCCGGCATGCGTGAGCTCCTGCGTATCCCCGACTCACGCGAACAGGCCCTACGGCGACTGCCGCAAGGCTTCGGCCTCAAGCACTGGATCGTCACGCGCGGCAAAGGTTTCCATGTTTACGACATTTCCGTAACGGCGCCTTCTCCGGCGGCGCTGCGCGAATGGATGGGCGACTTCGGCGGGGACCAGCAAGTCGAGATCGTCGAAGATGGAAACGTCATCCGGTACCGGCGCGTACTGCCGCCGACCGGCGGTCGCCGCTCACCCGAGGTCATGCGTATGATCAAACTGCCGGCCGACAAGGGGCGCATGGCGTTCCGGATGGTCGTGCCGACCGAGTTTGTCGAAACCAATGGACGCCGAGACGGCAAGCGTATTTCGACGTGGCAGATCGACATGGGCAGCCTCCGTCATCAAGGCCTCGTCATGGAGGCCGTGATTCGGCGGCCCGGTTTGATGGACGTGGTGCCGCCGTGGGGTGTAGCCGCCGTCGCCGCGGCATTGGGAGTCGGGATCGGTCTGATCGTGCTGCGGCGTCGCCGTGCCACTTGAAACCTCGTCGCTCGTGCGCTAGAGTATCGTTCGCGCCAACCTGTCGGCCTCTGCCTAAAATCGGGCGCAAAAAAGGAACGAACTGCGATGAGCAGGATCATCGGCATCGACCTTGGCACCACCAATAGCTGCGTCGTCTATCTTGAAGGCGGCGAGCCGGTGGTCATCCCCAATCAAGAGGGGAGCCGCACAACGCCCAGTATCGTCGCCTTCTCCGAAGGCGGTGACCTGCTTGTCGGACAGATCGCCAAGCGACAAGCCGTTACCAACCCGGAACGCACCATATTCGGCGTCAAGCGCCTGATGGGGCGTAAATTCAACGATCCCGACATGCAGGTGATCAACCGTACGCTGCCCTTCCACGTCGAAGCGGCGACAAATGGTGACATCGTCGTCGCCTTGGGCGAACGGAAAATCAGCCCAGCCGAAGTCAGCTCGATGGTACTGGCCAAGATGAAAGAGGTCGCCGAGGACTATCTCGGTGAAGAGGTCACTGACGCCGTGGTCACCGTGCCGGCCTATTTCAGTGATTCGCAGCGGCAAGCAACCAAGGATGCGGGCCGCATCGCCGGACTCAATGTGCTGCGCATCATCAACGAACCGACCGCGGCTGCGCTTGCCTACGGCCTCGGCAAAGATCTGCAACAAACGATTGCCGTCTATGACTTAGGCGGCGGCACCTTCGATATTTCGATCCTCGAAATCAGCGACGGGGTCTACGAGGTCCGCTCGACCGCCGGAGATACGCTGCTGGGCGGCGAAAACTTCGACGAAGCCCTGATGCGATACCTGCTGGAGCGCTTCAGCGAAAAGAACGCCATCGATTTGGGTGGGGACCGCATGGCATTGCAGCGGATCAAAGAGGCGTCCGAGCGCGCCAAGATGGAGCTCTCGTCCGCCTTGGAAACCGAGGTCAACCTGCCGTTCATTGCGTCGGGCGAGGCCGGCCCGATCCACCTAATCGAGACCATCACGCGTAAGCAGTTCGAATCGCTGGTTGCCGACCTCGTCGAACGCACACGCAATCCTTGTCTGCAGTCCATGCGTGACGCCGGGCTTAAGGTTGCGGACATCGACGAGGTCATTCTTGTTGGTGGCTCCACGCGCATGCCTTGCGTACAAGCCCTCGTCAAAGAGATCTTTGGGCGAGACCCGCACAAAGGCGTCAACCCGGATGAGGTAGTCGCCGTCGGGGCTGCCGTCCAAGGTGGGATTTTGCGCGGGGAAGTGGGCGACGTCCTGCTGCTCGACGTCACCCCACTTTCGCTGGGCGTCGAGACGGCCGGCGGGGTGTTTACGCCCATCATCGAGCGCAACACAACCGTGCCTTGCAGCCAGTCAAAGATCTTCTCGACCGCCGAGGATGGCCAGGATCTCGTGATCATTCACGTTTTGCAGGGCGAACGTGATTTGGCCAGCGACAACATGAGTCTGGCGCGCTTCCAACTGGTCGGGATTCCGCCGGCGCCGCGCGGCGTGCCGCAAATCGAAGTCGGCTTCACTATTGACGCCAACGGTATCCTCAGCGTCGCGGCGCGCGATTTGGGTACCGGCCGCGAGCAGTCGGTGCGCATCCAATCCTCCAGCGGTCTGTCCGAAAAAGATATCCAGCGCATTGTCGATGAGGCCGAACAAAACCGCGAGTCCGACCAACTGCGCCGCGAGTTGATCGACGTACGCAACGAAATCGACGGCCTGATCTACAGCACGCGCAAGAGCCTGCAAGAGTTCGGCTCCATGCTCAGCGACGAGCTGCGAGAGTCCGTCGACATCGCGCTCGAAGAGGCGCAAGCGGCTCGCGATGATCGTGATTCGGGTGTACTCAAGGCGGCACTCGACCGTCTCAAGGACAAGTCGTACAAGATCTCAGAGACGCTCTACGGCACATCCTGAGCCACAAAGGGCGACCGGTCAGGCGGTTTGGCCCGGCTCCAGGGGCCCCACTTCGGGAAGCCGCTCCCACGCCTGACCGACGACCATCGTCTGCGCAAAGAGATCACCCATGCGCTGCCCCTTGGGCTCCCGGTACAGGGCGTGCATCTCGACGCCAACAATGAACAGGCCCAGCACGACCGCCAGCACTGTACCGAGCAAGGGGAATGACGCCAGCACGAGCAGAACGGCGAGGTCGGCATTGCGGAGGGCGCTTTGTCGCCAATCCACAGGCTGGCCGGTCTCGGGATTGATCGCGCGTAAGTTGAGCAGGCGCTTGCCGAGGCTCTGCCCCTCGTGCAAACCATCCGCAACCAGCAGGTAGGCCGTACCAAGCACCACGCCGAGTGGGCCCAATGCCTGCACGACGAGGCCGGCCAGCATCGCGTCGGCCAGCTTGGCTGCCACCCGTGCCAAGGGCTCGGCAGGATCGGGCCACGCCCGGCGCTTATCCCCGGGGGGAAGCTCGCGACTCATGCCCCACCCTCCACATCGGCGGCGGCCCAAATGAAAAACAAAAACGCCATCGACGGGCGCTTGGAACCTGGCCACATGGCAAAGTGGACGCTTTCAAAACGCCAGCCCTCCGCCTGGGTGACATTGAGTACCCGTGTCAGCTCTTCGTCGGTCACCACGCTCACCTCAACGACCCTGTACTCAGCGTCGTGGGCGCGGATTTCGCGGACGGGCAAGGCAGGGCCGTTCATGCGTCCATCATAGCACGCCCGCCCGTCCTGTCGAACCTCGCGTCAGCCCGTCGAAACGAAGGTGACCGGTGGTCCGACCTCTACCAGCACATCGGAACCGGACGTATAAAGCTCGCCGTCGAGTGTGTAGCTGCACCCCTCACCGGCCGGTGGTGTGAACCGGAGCCGATCGGTGACCACATCACGCATCCGCGTCGTCGGCCACGGGCGCCCACGAAAAATCAGTGGCAGGTGGTTGACCACCTGCACGGCGCTCAGATCCGTCGCGAGCATATGAAACGTGCCGGGTCGCTCGTGCGCCCGGTACATCGGGCGAAAGCCGATACCCAGGTTTTCAATCGTCTGCACGAGGACGGCTGTCCAGTCGGCCTCGGCACGGGCCCCCTCGTAAAGGAGTACACCAGGTTGGCGACTGAACATTTTCTTGGCGTAGGCATTTTGCTTCGCCACGCCGACAACGCCTCGGGCCACGACCTCCGCCGCCTTGATCGGGCCCGTACGCGGGCCGTCGTAGTAGATCTCGAGGAAATTGGTCACCAGTCCCAAGCCGAAGATGAACCCCGTGCGGCCACCCACCTGCAAGGTGTCGCGCACGTGGGTCGGGCGGGTTTCGGCGGCCATGTGGAGAACACGTTCGAGCGCGCGCCGCGGGTTGGACACGATTCCGATGCTGTGGCCGACCATGTTCATAGTCCCGCCCATCAGGGGAACAATCGGCGGCAGCGGCCGGGTACCGAAGGCGCTGCGCAATTGACTGATGCCAAGGCTGATCGTGCCGTCGCCGCCGCTGATGGCAATCAGCGGCGGATTTGCCGCCGCAATCTGAGCGCAGGCTGCGGGCAATTCATCAAGTGTCTGCGTTACGTGAACAGCAACGCCGGGCAACGCCCGATAGACGGCCAACAACGTCGGGTCCGCGCGGTGGCGCCGTGCATGCGGATTGGCCAAAAGCTCAATCACGCAGGCTCCTCCGGACCGCCTCCCTCGCCCTTGGCCACGACCCCGAGCGGACGACGCCAGACATTGCGCCCAAGCACACCTTCGTAAGCGCTCCAGTCACCGCTGTTTTGGCCGGCAATCGCAAAGCGGAAAATCTCAATGCGGGCATCGAGGTTGTCGATGAAATGCAGGATCTGCGCTTCAATTGTCTTGGGCCGCCGCGGACTGCCGAATTCATATTCACCGTGATGGGACAGCACAAGGTGGCGCAGATGCAAATGCAACTCGTCGGGAAACCCTTCCAAGGAGGCCACGACACCATCGACGTGATCAAGCCCGAGTACGATGTGGCCGATCAGGCGCCCGGCGTCGGTATATTCAAAGGTTCCGTCGGCTGACAGCTCGTCAACCTTCCCGATGTCGTGCAAAAAAGCCCCCATCACAACAAGATCGACGTCGAGCGGCGCCACGCCAAGGTCGACGTAATGTGTGGCAACGCTTCGGCATAGCTTCATCATGGATACGGTGTGCTCGGCCAGGCCGCCCAGCCACGCGTGATGCACGGCTTTGGCGGCCGGCGCGCGCAGAAACGCCTGTAGCCAAGACGCGTCGCCCAGAAGCGCCCCGGCCAGCCTTAGCAACCACGGGTTTTGGATGCGCTCCAGTTCGGCCCGCAGGGCGGCCTCCCGTTGCGCTGGCGACAGCCCGCTTTGCGGCTGCAAGCTCTCGATTAGCGCCGAATCGGCCTCGATGACCTGCCAACGCAGTACCTTGAGCTGCGTCTTGTCGAGGTGCTGCACGCCGAGCCCCTCGACCTCGACGACATTGCCCTCGTGGATCCCCTGCGCCGTCGCCTCGGCATCATCCCAGACCCGGCCGTCGACCACGCCCGTGCGGTCACCCAGCCACAGCTGCAGCCAAGGTCGGCCGTTGCGGCCAACGCCCACGTGCTTACGGCGCACCAAAAAAAGACCGCGCACGCGATCGCCGGCACGCAGATCGGCAGCGGTTGTTGTTCTAGCTGGGGAGTCGACCATCCTCGCCAGCGTAACCGAACAGCCCTCGAACGGCAATCCGCGTATCGGGTAGTGGATGCGGTATCATGTGAGTCTCGGAGGTGTCATGTCCGACGCTACGCCCCCCGTGCCGCCTGAAAGGCGCCGCGTCAAGCTGCCTTATGTGATGGCTGCGATGTTCGGCTTTTATGCCGCCGTATTTGCGGCCATGTCGCTGCTCAAATTCCCGTTCTCGCTGCCGCTGCTGTTGATTGTCTTCGTGATGGTCGCGCTGCCGTTGGGCATTGTGGTGGTGGGTGTGGTGTGGGGCGTGCAACTGGCGCTGCGGCGTCGCAACCCCGAAGCCCGCTGGCCGGTTCATCTCTATGTCTCGGTGTTCATCGCGACAACGGTGGTTGTGTCGGCAAGCTTCATCGGCTCGTATCCCGAGTTTGTGATGGAGGGAGCCGCCGAACGCACCACCGCATTGGAGGCCCTCTTGCCGGGGGACTTGCCAGCCGACGAGCGGGCCGCCGTACTTGACGTCACCGAACGCTTTTGGCGCTGGTACCTGACGGAAATTCGCGACCGCAATGCGCAGGAGTTTGTTTCGGAATCGCCCGATTTGGATACAGCAGCCCGCCTCATCTTCGAGGCTTACGCCGATAGCGACCTCACCGTAACCGAGGTTACGACGCTCCGGATCGCCCTCGAGAAGGTGACTCCGCCGCCACCGTCCACTCTTCCTCGGGCAGTGACGGGTCCGGCAGGATCCGAAACCGGCAACTGAACTGCGTCTCCAGGCCTTCGAGAATCGGCAGCGCCTCCTCGAATAACCAGTCGGTGACCCAAGGATGGGCGCGCACGACAAAGCGCCCACCCGGCGACTCGGTCGCCAGCTCCAGTAGACGCCGCCATAGCGCCGCAACAATCACGCGCGGCTGGGTCAAATACCCGCGCCCGTGACAGTGAGGACAAGGTGCGCCGACCGCGCGCGTCAGGCTCTCCTGCAACCGTTGTCGGGTCATCTCGACAAGGCCAAGTTCACTGATCTTGAGGATACTGGTCCGCGCGCGGTCGTGGCGTAGCTCTTCTTTGAGCGTGTTGTAGACCTTGGTGCGGTTTTCCGCCAGATCCATGTCGATGAAGTCGAGGATGAGGATGCCCCCCAGATTGCGCAGGCGCGCCTGCCGGGCGATCTCGCGAACCGCTTCAAGGTTCGTCTTGAGCACGGTATCTTCCAGGTTCCGGGAACCGACAAAACGGCCGGTATTGACGTCAATCGAGGTTAACGCCTCCGTCTCCTCGATCACCAGCCCACCGCCGCTGGGCAGCCGGGCATGCGGCTTGAGGGCGTCGCGAAACTGCGTCTCGATTCCGTATGCCTCGAACATCGCGCCGGGCTCGTCATAAAGGAACACATCATTGGCGCGCGCAGGAATGGCGGCCTCCAGAAACCGGCGAACCCGGTCGAACTCGGCTGCGTCATCGACAAGGATCCGGCTGTAACGCGGACCGAGGACATCGCGGATGATGCGCAATGGCATCGTCAATTCTTGGTAGACGACGGTTGGCGCTCGGGCCTCGCTGGCCCGGCGTTGGACGGCCTGCCAAATACGGGCAAGGTAATCCCGATCCGCGCGCAGATCCTCGGCCGAGCGTCCCTCGGCCACGGTGCGCGCGATGAGCCCGATACCTTCTGTTTTCAGGTCGTCAAGAATGCCACGCAACCGCTGGCGCTCCTTGGCGAAGCGGATTTTGCGGCTGACGCCGACCCGGGTCTGCCCCGGCGACAGAACCAATTGCCGGCCAGCAATCGTCAGATAGCCAGTCAGGCGGGCACCTTTGGTGCCGATCGGGGCCTTGATGATCTGCACGAGGACTTCTTCGCCTTCGCGCAGCAGGTCTTCGATTTTGCGGTTGCTGCCGAGCCGACCGCGGGGAGCCGCATCCTCGGTGGCAACTTCGTCGTCATCCCGGTCTTCGTCGCCGTCACCGCCGTCTCCGCTGTCCCCACCGCCCTCGCCGGTGTCGATCTCACCGACATAGAGGAAGCCGGCCTTGTCCAGACCGATATCGACGAAGGCCGCTTGCATGCCTGGCAGCACGCGGGTCACCCGGCCTTTGATGATATTGCCGACCAGCGGCCGCTCGTGCTCGGCCTCGTGGAAGAGTTCGGCCAAACGGCCGTCCTCGACGAGCGCCACCCGCGTCTCAAGCGGGCCAGCGTGAACGAGGATCAGGCTGTCCTTCATCGAGTCCGTCCGTAACGTGCAAGAAGGCCGCGGCGGCGCGGGGACAGCCTCGGCGCGGCAGCTTCGTGTTTGCCGCATTGTAGCATGGGGGCTGGTTGACTGGCAGGACGTTCAGCGGTCGGGTACAATACATTCACACGTTCGAATATGAAGGGAGAGCCAGCATGGCCGAAGGCATCATTCAAGTTTCCGACGCAGAATTCGACAGCAAGGTCCTTGGCAGCGACGTACCCGTTGTCGTCGACTTCTGGGCCCCGTGGTGCGGTCCCTGCCGCGCCATTGCGCCGGTTCTTGAGCAACTCGCCGGGGAATACCAGGGCCGTGTCGTCATCGCCAAGGTCAACGTCGATGAAAACCCCAGCTCGCCAAGCCGCTACGGCGTGCGCGGGATCCCCACGCTGATCGCCTTCAAGGGCGGCGAGGCCGTCGAACAGCAGGTCGGCGCATCGGGTGCGGCACAGTTGCGGAAGCTGTTCGAAGCCGTCGCCTGACGGCGATCGTCAAACTTCGGGATTGCGCAGACGCTCGAGGATGCCCGGATCCTCGAGCGTCGTTGTATCGCCCAGATCCGTTTCGCCCGATGCCACCTTGCGCAGCAGGCGCCGCATGATTTTGCCCGACCGCGTTTTGGGCAGCGTATCCGTGAAACGGATCTCGTCCGGCCGGGCGATGGCGCCGATCTCTTTCACCACGTGTGCCCGCAGTGCCGCCGCCAATTCCGGTGAACCGCCGCGGCTGCCTTCCAGTGTGACGAATGCAACCACGCTCTCGCCCTTCACATCGTCGGGGCGCCCAACCACAGCGGCCTCGGCGACGGCCGCATGGCTGACCAACGCCGATTCGATTTCCATGGTGCCAAGGCGGTGGCCGGCCACATTCAAGACGTCGTCGATGCGCCCCATCACCATCATGTAGCCGTCATCCGGATGGCGTTTGGCCCCGTCCCCCGCAAAATACCACTCACCAAAGCGGCTCCAGTAGTTTTCACGGTAGCGTTCATCATCGCCCCAGATGGTGCGCAGCATGCTGGGCCATGGACGCCGCAATACCAGATAGCCGCCCTGTCCGTCGGGTACCGGGTTTCCCTTGCCGTCGACCACCGCGGCATCGACGCCATAGAACGGCACCCCTGCACAGCCGGGCCGCATCGGATGTACGCCGGGCAAGGTCGTTAACATGATCACGCCGGTTTCGGTCTGCCACCACGTATCGACGACGGGGCACCGCTCGCGGCCAATGACGCGCCAATACCACAACCAAGCCTCAGGATTGATCGGCTCACCGACCGAGCCCAGCAAGCGCAGACTGGACAGGTCATGCGCGGCCGGGAATGCTTCGCCCCATTTCATGAACGCGCGGATGGCCGTTGGCGCCGTGTAAAGGATGCTGATTCGCCAGTCGGCGATCATCTTCCAGAAGCGGTCTTCACGCGGCCAATTCGGCGCACCTTCGTACATAAACACAGTGGCGCCGTTGAGCAGCGGCCCATACACCACGTAGCTGTGACCGGTCACCCAGCCCACATCGGCGGTGCACCAGAACAAGTCATCGTCGCCCAAGTCGAAAACCTCGCGAGTCGTCAGCCAGGCGCCGACCATGTATCCGCCGGTCGTGTGCAGCACGCCCTTGGGCCGCCCTGTGGTACCCGAGGTGTAGAGGATGAACAGTGGGTGCTCGGAATCGAGGTGTTCGGCCGGGCACTCGGGGCGTGCGGCGGCCATCCGATTGGCCCAATCGTGATCGCGTCCGTCCTTCATAGGCACGTCGTGGCCGGTCCGCCGCAGCACAACCACGGCCTCGACAGAAGGGCAGCCGGCGGCCAAGGCTTCATCGACGGTGGCCTTGAGTGGTACCACCTGGCCGCGCCGCCAACCGCCGTCGGCCGTGACGACGACCTTTGCGCCGGCGTCCTCGATGCGCCCGATAAGCGATTGGGCGGAGAACCCGCCAAAAATGACGGAGTGGACAGCGCCAATTCGCGCGCAGGCCAGCATTGCCACGGCGGATTCCGGTACCATCGGCATGTAGATGGCCACGCGATCGCCGCTGCGTACGCCAAGGTCGATCAGTACGTTGGCGAAGCGCTGCACATCGCGGTGCAATTCGCGGTAGGTCAGAGTACGACGGTCCCCCGGCTCGCCTTCGAAGATAATTGCGGCTTTGTTGGCCCGGCTGCCGCGTGCATGGCGGTCGACGGCATTCCAGCACATGTTGGTGCGGCCACCGACAAACCAGCGGGCATGCGGGGGCTGCCAGTCGAGCACTTGTTCCCAGCGCTGAAACCAATCCAGCTCCGCCGCCATATCGGACCAGAAGCCCTGTGGATCGTCGAGGCTGCGGCGATGCCGTTCAGCCCAACCCTCGGCCGAAACTCGCGCCCGTGCCCGGAAGGCTGCGGGGGGCTCGATGACCCGGTCGGTTTCGAGAATCGAATCGATGGCGTCATGGCTCATGTTGGGTCGCTCCTTACGGTTCGTTACGATAACGATAGCGCGGCCGGCCCCGCTTGACAAGCGCGGTCGGCCAATGCGACGCGGCCCGGTCCGGCATGCCCCGGCCCATACCGACGTGCTATTCTGAACCGATGACCTCTCCTCGTCGCGACACCCGGCCTTTTCGCCTGCACGCCCCTTGGGCGCCAGCCGGGGACCAGCCAGAGGCGATTCGCCAACTCACCGCGGGCATCGACGAAGGGCGACGAGAGCAGGTACTGCTGGGGGTGACTGGCTCGGGCAAGACCTACACCATCGCCAACGTGATTGCCGAAACCCAGTTGCCAACACTGGTACTGGCGCCCAACAAGACGCTGGCCGCCCAACTCTATCAAGAATACAAGGCTTTTTTTCCGGACAACGCCGTCGAGTACTTCGTCAGCTACTACGACTATTATCAGCCCGAAGCGTATGTGCCCTCGACCGACACCTTCATCGAGAAGGACTCGTCGATCAACGAAGAGATCGACAAGCTGCGACACGCGGCAACACGTGCGCTGCTTGAGCGTGCCGACGTCATCATCGTCGCCTCGGTGAGCTGCATTTACGGGATCGGCTCGCCCGAAAACTACTACGGCATGATGGTGTCTCTGCGCAAAGGCGACGCGCTGGCTCGCGACCTCGTCCTGCGCAAGCTCGTCGAGTTGCAATACGCCCGTAACGATATTGACTTCCACCGCGGCACGTTCCGTGTCCGGGGCGACGTACTTGAGGTATTCCCGGCCCACGAGGCCGATGTGGCCGTGCGTTTCGAGTTCTTTGGCGACGAGATCGATCGCATTGCCGAGTTCGACCCCATTGCCGGACGCATCGTGCGCGACCTTGAGAGCTATGCCATTTATCCGGCCAGCCACTACGTAACCGAAAAAGAGCGCTTGCGGCAGGCCATCGCCGGTATTCGCGACGAGCTCCGAGAACGGCTACAAGAGCTGCGTAGCCTCGGCAAATTGGTCGAAGCGCAGCGGCTCGAACAGCGCACCATGTACGACCTCGAAATGCTCGAAGAGATGGGCTGGTGCAGCGGGATTGAGAACTACTCGCGCTACCTGACCGGCCGCTCGGCCGGAGAGCCGCCCCCAACGCTGATCGACTACTTCCCCGGGGAATGGCTGCTCGTCGTCGATGAGTCGCACATCGCGTTGTCGCAGGTTGCAGCCATGTATCGTGGCGACCGCAGCCGCAAAGAAACGCTGGTCGAATTTGGCTTCCGCCTCCCGTCGGCGCTCGACAACCGCCCACTCAAGGGCAGCGAATTCGACGAGCGCTACCCTAGAGCCGTCTTCGTTTCGGCCACCCCAGGTGACGAGGAGCTGCGCCGGGCCGGCGGCCATGTCGTTGAGCAGATCGTCCGCCCAACCGGCCTGCTCGACCCCGTCGTTGAAATTCGGCCGGCGACGATCCAGGTCGATGATCTGCTCGGCGAGATCCGGCAGACGGTCGAAAAGGGTTTCCGGACACTCGTGACCACACTGACCAAGCGCATGTCGGAAGACCTGAGCGAGTACCTGGGGAATCAAGGCGTCAAAGTCAAATACCTGCATTCGGATATTGACACGCTTGAACGGATCGAAATCCTGCGCGATCTGCGGCAGGGCGTCTTTGACGTGCTGGTCGGCATCAACCTGCTGCGCGAAGGCCTCGACCTGCCGGAAGTGGGGCTGGTAGCCGTGCTCGACGCCGACAAAGAAGGCTTCCTGCGGTCGACCCGCAGCCTCATCCAGACCATGGGAAGGGCCGCCCGCAACAGCGAAGGGCGGGTCATCCTGTATGCCGATCGGATGACCCGCTCGATGCAGGCAGCAATCGACGAGGCCTCGCGGCGGCGCGAAAAACAGGCCGCCCACAATGCCGCCCACGGCATCGTCCCGCGCTCGACCGTACGGGGCATCGGCGCCGACCTGGTCGACCGCGGCCCAGAACATGCGCACGACGCCACGGAAGTCGCCGATGTCGTAGAGCTGTACGGCGGCCCCGAGGCCATTGCGGCCGAACTGAAGCGGCTGGAAGAGGCCATGCGGGCAGCCGCGCGTAATCTGGAATTCGAAAAGGCCGCCGAACTGCGTGACCGCTTGAAATCACTGCGCCGCATCGCGCTTGAGGTTGCCTGAGACCCAAGTCCGCTGCCAGTCCTCTGCTATAATGGCGCCCATGGTACGCTCCGCGAGCCCGTCAACGCGGGCGCCCCGGTGCCGGCCCTAAGCGGCGGCCAGGCGCTCTTTCATCCCGACAACTCCACTGCACCCGCAATGCGCACGACCGTGCCGCACGATCGTGCGCATTGCGGACGGACCCCGTGATGGCCGGCGCACACGCCACGTTGACGCCGTTTGAGCAGGCCGAAATCACGCGCCGCATCGTCGACCTGGTCGGGCGTGCCGGCAGTATCCGCGCGATGGCCGCCAAAACCGGTTTTTCCGAAAGCGTGATCCGAAAATGGCGTAGCGGCCGCACCATTCCCAGCTACGGCAACCTCGTGCAGTTGGCGCGAGCCATGGGCGTCCCCGTGCAGTGGCTGACCGCTGGCGAGCCAGAAGAAACCGCCAATGCACCCCTCCATTACGACAGCGTGCGGCAGTATCCGCACTGGCAGCGGCGTGCCGACGGCTCCAGGCTGCGTCGGGACACCCCACTGGAAGACGCGCTTCCGCTGCCGGAGGCCGGCGCCGACGCGCTGATCCTGTGGGATTTGGAACTCGCCACCAGCGAACCTTTCGGTCGTATCGGAGATCTTGGGCTGATCGACGGTGCAGCAACAGAGCCGCAGGAATCCGGTTATTATTTGGTCGAGGACGGCAAAGGCCCGTGGTTGTGCCGCCTTGAACGCGGCCCAGAGGGCATGTTGCTGGCCCTACCCGGGCCGCGCGCGCGCTGGATTCCGTTGGCCGACCATCCCATACGCGTGCTGGGGCGTCTGCGGGCGGTGATTACCCGCTGACCGCGGCGCGCCAGATGCGGTCGATATAGATCGAGGCCGCACTGCGTACGCTCAGATGATCATAATCGCCGATATGAATGGGCTCCAACACCTCATCGGCCGCCGCCAATACCTGTGGCGCCAGCCCCCAGCCGGTACCAAGCATCAACACCAGGGGCCGGGAAGACTCGGCGAGCCGCGCCGCCAGGCCATCGACCGTCAGCGTCACGCGCGGCGGTTTGGCGCTGGTCGCAACCCAAGCCGCTGGCCCCACCGCCGCCGCCACCGCCTCCAATGACGGCACCACCCGCACAACCTCAAGCGCACGTGGGCGATCGGGGTGCAGCAGGCGACCCGGGCCGCGGGTCCAGTGCTCGACGATCCGCTCGCCAATATTTCGCTGCGAGGCCAGCGGTTGTACGATCCAGTAGCCGGCCAAGCCGTAGGTTGTCGCCACGCGGGCGATATCGTGGATGTCCAAGTTCGTCGTGGCCGTCGCCAAAAACTCGCCCTCGCGGTCAAGGCACGGCCAATGCAAGAGCGCCAAGTGCAGCCCGGCCAGCGGCGAACTCACGTTGAGGCGTCCTTGTCCAAGAGGTCCGGGCGCCAGCGGCGTGTTCGCGCCAACGCCTGCTCTCGCCGCCACGCCTCGATACGGGCGTGGTGCCCCGAGAGCAGGACTTCCGGCACTGCTTGCCCGCGAAACTCAGGCGGCCTTGTATACTGCGGCCCCTCAAGCAGCCCGGCGGTAAAGCTCTCAACGGTCAGGCTCTCCTCGGACCCCAGCACGCCGGGCACGAACCGAGACACCGCCTCAATCAAGCAGCAAGCCGCCGCTTCGCCGCCCGAAAGCACGTAATCACCCAGTGAAATCGGTTCGTCGATCCAACCTTCGATCACGCGCTCATCCACGCCCTCGTAGCGCCCGCAGAGGATCTGTAACTCGTCATAGTCGGCAAGCCGCCGCGCATCGTTGTGACAAAACGGGCGCCCCCAAGGCGTCAAATAGATACGGCGGGCATGGTCGACCGGAGGGTGGGCTTCGAATGCCGCCACGATCGGCTCGGGCTTGAGAACCATGCCGGGGCCGCCGCCGTAGGGCACATCGTCGACGGTGCGGTGGCGGTCGGTCGCAAAGGCGCGGAAGTCGACCAGCCGTACATCAAGAAGGCCGGATTGCCGTGCCCTGCCAAGGAGGCTCGTATCCAGCGGACCGCCAAAATATTCGGGGAAGAGCGTGAAGACCGTAAGGCGCATCAGGCAATGGGGCGCCGGTGGATTGGCAGACGCCCAGCCGCCCAGTCTGGCTCGCCGACCCACTCCTCGTGCCAGGGCAGCGTGCCCCCTAGCGGCCCTTGGACAATCAGTGTCGCGACCGGACCGGTATCGGCAATGTCCTTGACGACGCCGGCAACAGCACCGTCCGGCAGCACCGCTTCGAGGCCCAAAAGATCGGCCAGAAAGACCTCGCCGTCGTCCAGCACGCCCAGATCGGCCCGACGAACCTCAACCTTGGCCCCCCGCAGAGCGCTGGCCTGATCGTGCGTCGTCACATCGCGCAGGGTAATCAGCGCCCCGTTTTTGAAGGGGCGCAAGCCGGTGAGCGTGGTATCTTGTTGGCTGCCCGCGGGCAGCGTCAGACGCAGCAAGCGGCCCAACTCGAGTGCATCGAGCGAGCCGCTGTGTGGTCGAAATTCCAGCCATTCATGCATGCCGTGCGGCTTGGGGAGAAATCCCACCTCGATCCAGAGGTCTTCGGGGTGGGTGCGACGCACGGCGGAATCCGCGGGAACCGTTTAAGCCTCCGCGGCGCCAGCAACGCCCTGACGGCTGAGCAGGCTGCGGACCGTGTCCGAAGGCGTCGCGCCCTGGGAAATCCAGTAGGCGGCGCGCTCGGTCTTGATCTTGACGGCGGGCGGATCCTGAAGCGGATCGTACGTGCCGATGAGCTCAATGAAGCGACCGTCACGCGGCGCTTCACGGTCAGCTACGACAATACGGTAAAACGGGCGCTTCTTGCGGCCGAGGCGCTGCATGCGAATACGAACGGACATGCGGACTCCCTTGGGGACGAAACCGAAACTTCGACACGGGCGGCGGTGCGGCGACGGCAATCGCGGCACCAGTAAAAACATAGATGCTACCATGGGCCGCCCCATCTGTCCAGTTGAGTCGGGCGCCGGCAGGCGCGAGTCCGCGCGACGGCCGCACCACAATCATGCCGGACTGCCGGTTTGGCAGCAAACGCCGTTTGGTGTATCCTCTGAGCCTGACCTATCAGTCAAAAATCCGCGGAAGGATGACTCCCCGATGCGACACAATCGCCTGCTGGCCGCCGCTGCAGCCCTTGTTACCGCTTTTCCCGCGCCGGTCACCGCCAACCCGTTTTCCATCCTCGGCTTTGATGGCCATTCGATGGGCCGCGGCGGCGCGTTGACAGGCGGTGCCGAGGGTCCGGCAGCGGTCTATTACAACCCAGCCGGTCTGATCAAACGCAAAGAGCGGCAGATGACCGTCTCGGTCATCCGCACGCAGGGATTCCTTAAGTACGATCCGTCGCCAAATCCGGACGTCAGCAACTTGGATTTCTCGAGGTTCCCCAGCCTCACCACCGAATCGGTCGGCTGCGGCGCCGATACGCGCTGCCAAGACGACGTTGCGCAGTACAACGAGTACGTGCGGGATGCCATTGTCTCGCAGCGCAACTATCTGCGTTTTGCCGAAAACCAGGCGGAGACCACGCGCAACGTGCGTAGCCTGACGGGCGCCTCGGTCGGCCTGGTCGTGCCGCTGGCTTACGAGCCCGAAGATGCGGTCATTGCTGTCGGCGTTGGAGCATTTATTCCGCTGGGACCGATTCTGTATCAGCGATTCAAGGGCCCAAACACACCGTACTTCCTCAAGTACGACGACACCCCGCACCGCGTCGCCGTTGATGCCGGGGCGGCTGTCGAACTGTGGGAAGTTTTGCGCGTGGGCGTCGGTGTCGATGCTCTGGTCGACATCAATGCGGACCCCAGCGCAACGGCCATCCTGCCGCCCGAACTGCGGATCGGGGGCATCCCGCCGGATCCGAACTTCGCCGACGTCCGCGTCTTCATTGATGGCGGCATTGAAGCGCCGCCGTCATTGGCGCCGACAGCCGGGATCCAGTACTCGCCGGCCAAATGGATCGACCTTGGCGTTTCGTTCCGCGACGAGCAGTCCGTCGAGATTCAAGTGGCCTCGTTGATTACCGTCATGAGCCCCTACGGAACCAAGACGATCCCTGTCACGCTTGCCGCCGGTGGGGCATTTACGCCGCGGCAAATCGCAGCCGGCGCCCAGTTTTCACCCTTTGAAGGCCTCAGCATCATGGCCGATATCACTTGGCAACAGTGGTCGAACTACAAGCCCGCGTTCGCCATCGAGGCGTCGATCGAGAACGCCGGCGACGCCGCCTGCGACGTGCTGCGGACCTTCCAAGATCTGGATCCGTTGCTCGACGGGGTCGGGGATGCCACGGGCATCGAGATCAGCACCGACGACATCTGCGAGCTCACGCGCGAGATCAACGAGATCAGCATCGATACCTACGACTCCAGCCTGATTTCCTTCGAAGACGTGTTGGTACCCGCCTTCGGCGCCAGCTACGCCAAGGGCCGCTTCAACGTGGCCGCCGGCTACCGCTATGAGCCGACCCCTGTCCCGGGCCGCCAGCCCGGCGTGTACACCATTCTCGACTCGAACACCCACGTCGTCGGCGGCACCTTTGCCTACCAAATGTTCGATTGGCTGAGCGCGGGACTTTGGTCGCAGTTGCGGTACTTGACGACGCGCGAGGTCACCCGCGAACGCAATCAGGTGCTCGAGGAGACCAACTTCGGCGATGCCTTTCCTGACTTGAGCTTCTCGTCGGCCAACGCCGATCTGCGGGCCCTGCAAGACGCCGTGGCCGGCAAGCAAATATACTCTCCCGGCTACCCGTCTTTCACGGTCGGCGGCAGCTACCTGTCCTTCGGGCTGCAACTGACCTCGACGTTCTGAGGACTCGTGCGACAGGAGCGCGCACGACGTTGGTGGGGTTGGGGACATCTCGACGAAGGTCTGGCTGAAGCCGAGGCCCGACGGCTGGCCCAAACGTTCCACGACATGCTTGGACTGGCGCTGGCCGCACCGCCCCTACGCCGATCGGTCGACGATCTGACGCTCCCGGCGCCCCGCATACGAGCCGCCGCGGCGCCCTGCCCGGCCGAAGACGACGCCTATTGGCGCGTCACCCGCTCAGCAGGCAAGAGCACCCGCGAGCTCCTGGCGCTCCGGTCCGGCCGCGTTCCGCATGCCCCCGACGTCGTCGCCTTCCCCCGCAACACAACCGAAATCGCGGCGCTCTTCGAGTGGGCCGACCGCCGCAACCTCGCCGTCGTGCCCTTCGGCGGCGGCACCAGCGTGACCGGCGGCGTCGAGCCGGTCGTCGGCGACCGCTTCGACGGTGTGCTGACGATCGACCTCGGCGACATGGGGGGCGTACTGGAAATCGACGATGTCTCCCGACTTGTACGCGCCGAGGGCGGCATCCTGACGCCTGCGCTCGATGCGGCACTCAAGCCCCACGGGCTCACATTGCGCCATTATCCGCAGTCCTACATGTACACGACGCTCGGCGGCTGGATCGTGACCCGCTCGGCGGGGCACTTCGCCATGCTGCAGGGACGCTTCGACGACCGCGTAGCCTCGCTGGGCGTCGTGACACCGCGTGGGGAGGGCGCCACGCGCGTACTACCCGGCAGCTCGATTGGCCCCGACCCCAACCGGCTGTGGATCGGTAGCGAAGGCGCACTCGGCATCGTGCACGAGGCTTGGGTGCGTGTCCTGCCGATCCCCGACGCGCGCGCCGTGCGTACTTTGAGTTTCCCCGACATGCGGTCAGCCCTGACGGCGACGCGCGCCATTGCGCAATCGGGCCTGTGGCCCTCACACCTGCGCCTTTTGGACCCCTTCGAGGCCATGGTCAGCGGCGCGTTGACGGCCGCCCACGGGCCCGCCGGCAGCGCACGCATGATCCTGGGCTTCGAGGCCGCCGGGCGTCCCGTCGAGCACGAACTGGCCCACGCGCTGGCCATCGCCGCGGACCACGGCGGCAGCGTACTGGATAGCGGCGCAGGACGCTCGGAGGCCGCCGATGCCTGGCGCGACACTTTCTTCAAGCAGCCATTCATCCGCGATCACATGCTCGACTTTGGCCTCGTCGTCGACACCTTCGAGACGGCTATACCATGGCGCCATGCCCACGAGTTCTACGAAACGGTGCGGGGCGATACCTTGGCGGCCGTCGAACGTGCCTGCGGGCAGGGCGGCGTGCTGGGCCGAACCACGCACGTGTATCCCGACGGCATCTCGTTCTACTTCACGTTTTTCGGTCCCGCCAAGGCCGGTGATGGGGCTCTGGCGCAGTGGCACGAGATTAAGTCCGCCGCAACCGAATCGTGCGTGCGTGCCGGCGGCACGGCCAGTCACCACCACGCTTGTGGACGCGACCACGCGCCCTGGACGCCGCTGGAGACCCCGGCCGTGTGGGCCACCGCCTTCGCCGGCGCCAAAGCCGCGCTCGACCCGCACGGCCGGCTAAACCCCGGTGTGCTGTTTCCGCAGGCCGGGACCGCGACAACCGCGCGCCCGTGAGCCCTGCGCGCGCCGTCGCCACCGCGGTCAGCGCGGCGGCATCCGCAGAGCGCCGTCGAGCCGAATCGTTTCGCCGTTGAGCATCGGATTGGCGACGATCGCGGCCACCAGCTCGGCATACTCGGCAGGATCGCCCAACCGCGAGGGAAACGGCACCTGCGTGCCGAGCTGAGTCCGGGCCTCGGCTGGCAGCGCGGCGAGCATACGGGTATCGAACAGGCCGGGTGCGATCGTCATCACCCGGATCCCCATTGAGGCCAAGTCACGCGCTGCGGGCAGCGTCATGCCGGCCACACCAGCCTTGGATGCCGCGTAGGCAATCTGGCCGATCTGGCCATCGAAGGCGGCAATCGATGCGGTATTGACGATCAAGCCGCGCTCGCCGCCGTCATCGGGGTTTTGGGCCGCCATCCGGGCCGCAGCCAAACGCAGCACGTTGAAGGTGCCGAACAGATTGACGCCGACGACGAACTTGAAGCTGTCAAAGTCGTGCGCACCGGCCTTGGACACAGTCCGCATCGCCACGGCAACGCCGGCGCAATTGACCGCCACATGCAGGTTGCCGCCCAGCTCAACGGCAGCGGCGATCGCGGCCTCGACCTGCGGTGCATCGGTCACGTCTGTGGGCACGAAGCGCGCCGAGGGCAACGAGGCCGCTACGGCCGCACCATCCGAGCGCTCCAGGTCCGCAACAATCACGTGGGCGCCAGCCGCGGCCAACCGGCGGGCGGCGGCTTCACCAAGCCCTGAGCCGGCCCCGGTCACGAGTGCGGTCTTGCCTTGTATCTGCATGGGGAGTCTCCTTGTGTGGGTTGTCGGTAGAGTGGACTCAAGTCGCTGCGGATGACGGGATCCAGCGAGACGCTTGCGCTCAGTCGGGCGGCGCCAGTGCCGGGCATGACTGTGGCCGCGATGCCGCTGGCAAATCGCGACACCATGCGGCCACAGCCGGGTCGGCGCCACGCAGCGCGCGAAAGGCGTCGACAAACTGACGAAAAACGGGCCGCTGTGACGACTCGGCGGTGCGCAGGACAGCCAACAACACGTCCCCAGGCGGCATCCGCAGCAGAAAGGACACCCAGCGCAGGGTCTCCTCGGGCGGCACTGGGGCACCGGCCAGCGCCCCGAGAATACCCAGCGCTTCACTCTCGCTGAGGTCGGTCACCCAACGTGACCAACTCGTGGCCACCCGGCTGGCTTCGTCGCGGGCCCGCGGGTCGGGATGGGCCAAGAGGGCTGGCCAAACCTGACGCAAGCGCAGCTCGGCATCGGTCCCGGCCAAGATTTCGCAGACGGCCATGCGATACGCAGGAACCAGGTCGAGCGCCCAGCGTGTCCAGCCGGGATCGGGCACATGCATTTCGGGCGGCGTGCCCTCGTGGAGGATACCGACCAGCGTACTGCCGGGACTGGGAGCGGCGCCCGCGATTTGCCAACGCACAGGCTGGCGGTCGCGCTCTGGGGCCAACTGCGGTCGGCACAGGTCGCGCAGGATTCGCACCGAGGCGCCCTTGTGTACGTCCACCTCGACCAGCCGACCGCCACGCACCGCGGCGTCAGCCCAACTGGAGGCGTCCGCGATGCGGTGCGCCGCCGCTGGCGCCGGCAGCAGCATACAAGCGGCGCCAAGCAACGCCCACCTCACTGTGAGCCCTCGCACTGAGGCACGCCGCCATCGGCTCTGGATTTTACACATACCCGTTTACTATAATGGAAACGCACAGGTTTCGAAAGGCCCCTCGGGGGTCTGGCATGGCCTGCGTTGTTATGGGATGATGAGCGCGTCCGGGAGGAGGACCCCCATGCTTGAATGGATTCGCAAGCACGCCAGGCCGCTGATGCTGACTGTCGCGGTGGCGCTGCTCAGCTTCGGTTGCGGCGCCGCTGAGGGAAAAGATCCCAGTCTGGTGGACGCCCAAAAACTGCTGCGAGGCGCCGTCCGCATGCTGGATGCCGGCGACTACAACGGCGCGCTGATCGATCTCGAGAAGCTCGTTTCGCCCCAAAGCGGCGACGCTTCGTCGGTCAAACTGGCCGAAGCGCTCAAAAAAGACGTCCAGTCGCTCGATCAAGCGCGTTTCGCCTTTGTGCTGGCCAAGACGCTCAACCAGATCGACGAGTGGATCAAGTTGATCTCGCAGGTCGTGGGACTCGTGTCCGGCTTGAACTTGTCCCCCGAGGCCGCCATGGCGGTGGCGCTCGACCCCGCCGCCGGAACGGGCCTTGTGGCGCCGATGATCGGCAATATTCTATCCGCCCTCCTCAGTTTTTTCGAAGAAATGCATACGGCGCTGGAGCCGGTCAAGCGCAACCCCAAGTTTGAGTTGCGGATGCAGAACTTTCCCGTTCGCTTCGGTGACTTCACAATCCTCAAGGCGCCAGGCGAATACGATCTTGGCGAAGTCTACCTACTCGACTCCATGTTCCAACTCGCGATTGGCGCCATGCGCGGCCTCAACTCGGTTGACTACACGATTACGCTTGACAAACAGGCCATCGGCTATCTGTTCGAAAAAGTCGGCGAATTGCAGACCGACGATATTGCGCTGCTGATCGAGGATATTCTCAATCTGCTCGGCGTCGTCCTCTATTCGCAGCCGCGCCTGCTCGGTGTTGGTGATGCCACGGAGCTCAAAGAATCGGGGAACGCGCTGCGCGATTCGATGGACAGCTTTATCAAGTCGCTCGAATTCATGCGTGCCGAGGCCGACGACCAGTCGGACGACATCATCGGCTACATCCGCAGTGGGGGCAAGGAGCAGCTCGAAATCCACTTGCAGCCGCAGCCGATTCCCGGCCTGCCGATCGACAACGAAAAACTCAAGAACATTCGCGTCGACCTCAGCGAAGACGTCTTCGAGAGCTTGGGGCGCATCCGCTCGTCGCTCAACCGTGAGGCCGTTCGCGTGAGTTGGGCCAAGGACATCGTGCCGTTGGCCTCGCTGGCCGTCGTCACCCTGCTGCGAACCGGGGCCTTCAACGGCCTCATCTTCAGCGCCCTTGATCTAGCCAACCTCGACGAGTCGACCATGGCGACAGTTGAACAGGTGCTGGGTGGCGACATCCTCACCACCGATTTTGTCACCAACATCGTGCTCGGCTTCCTGCCGGACGTCTTTGAGTTCGATCTTGGCACGTATTTCAACGCCGAAAAACCTTCGGGCATCCGTGACATCCTGCCCTTCTTCACACTGCCGACAACCGAACCAGCAAAATACGGTGAATCGGCCACCCGCCCAGTCTATGCGGGAGATGGCACAACAATCACCGGCTGGGAGCCGTACCTGCCGGTCACCGAATGGCAGAATGACCTCGGGTCGATCACGCTGCTCTTGGAGTATGAATGCAAGGTGGGTGCGGTGGAATCCCGCGCCGTCCCCGCCGGCTTTTTGTGCGACGACACGGCCGGCGAACCGGTCGACCTGTCGCACTTTATTCCCGAGGCCGGTAGCCCGATCAGCGCCGAGACCTTCATCAACTGGTGGAGTGCCGAGGGCCGGCTGGCCAACCTGCAGCTCCTGCCCGGCGGAGAATTGGGTATGCCCCACGACGGGCTGGCGAGTCCGATTCCTTACTTGGCCCTGCAGGATCCGGCCGCGGGTGGATTGCTGTACATCAACCTCGGCAACGTCCCCGGCAACCTGATCGCCGAAGAGACGGTGCAGACCCATTACATCGGCCGCGGGCTCGGTGACGTCAGCGGCTGGGTGCAGGCCGACAACTTCACGCTGAACGCGTTGCTGGCCGGCGTCATCGGCGCCATTGTCGACTCGCTGCTCTAGGGCGACCCCTGGTTTTGCCGCTTGATTTGCGGGGGAGGCGCCCAGACGGCGCCTCCCCCGTTTTGTTGCCCGCGACAGAGTACCCCGAGCCGCAGCGGCCCACCACCGAACGCGGTATCATGTCGGCATGGATGAAGGTACAGTTACACTCGGCACGTCCTTTGTGGCGGGCCTTTTGAGCTTTTTGAGCCCCTGCGTGCTACCGATCGTGCCCGGCTACATCACGTGGCTGTCGGGCCGCAGCATCGACGAGCTGGCAGATGCCACCGACCGACGCGCCGCCATGCGGGACGTCGGCGTGCACGCGCTGCTGTTCGTGCTTGGATTCAGTGTCGTATTCATCGCGCTCGGTGCGGGCGCTACGCTGATCGGTAGCTGGCTGCGCGGGCACCTGCCGCTGATGATCAAGATTGGTGGCGGCCTGGTGATCGTACTGGGCCTGCACATGGCACGCCTGCTGCCGATCCCTTGGCTATACCGTGAGAAGCGCCTGCATCTGGTGCGCAAGCCCGCCGGCCGACTCGGCAGCTTCGCGGTCGGCCTCGCTTTCGCCTTCGGCTGGACGCCGTGCTTGGGGCCGATTTTGGCGGGCATCCTGACGCTCGCCGGCACCCGCGAAACATTGCAGGAGGGCGTCTTGATGCTGACGGCGTACAGCCTGGGCCTCGGTGTGCCGTTTGTGCTGACCGGCCTGGCGATCGGCTCTTTTTTTGGCCTCTACCGCCGCATCAGCCCGTGGATTCCTTGGTTTGAGCGTATTTCCGGGTTGCTGCTGGTCGGGATCGGCTACCTACTCTTGACCGATCAACTCGGCTGGCTGGCCGCCCGACTCGGCTTCCTGCAGATCTTCGCGTTGTGAGCAAAACATTGACCAAGACCTTTGTTGTCACCGGCCTGGCCCACGGTGGCGCCGGCATCGTACGGCGACCCGACGAACCCACCGTGTTCTGCCCCGGCGCCCTGCCGGGCGAGCGAATCGAAGCCCGCATCGTGCGCCAACGCCGGCGCTGGGCCGAAGCGGAGCTGATCGAAGTCCTTGAGGCTGCGCCGATGCGCCGAACCCCGGCCTGCCCAATCATCGATCGCTGCGGTGGCTGTACGCTGCAGCACGCCGACCCCGACTGGACACGCAGTGCGTTGGTCGAGGCGGCGCGCCACGATATTGGTCGGGCGCTCGGGACAGCAGCACTCGACGTCTTGCGCGACCCCGTGGCCTCACCGCTGGCATTGCGTTACCGCTGCCGAATTCGTGTCCACCTGAATCCCGCCGGCGACTTTGGGTTCTACCCGGCCGGCGGCGGACCACTCGTATTGATCGACGACTGCCTGCTGGCGCCCGAGGGCCTGGCCACAGCGCTCGCCAACGTGCCGGTCGAACTGCGGGCGCGTCTGGCACGCGGCGGCTGGTCGGACGTCGAGATCCGCGAAGGACAAGATGGACGCCGCGACCTTGATGCGCAGGCGGCCCGGGGCGCCCGCAGCGATACGGCGGGTACGGCAGAGGCCAAGGCGCTGGCCCAGGCGATCGCCGAGGCCGGCGGCTGGGTCGGGGTTCGCGTGGGCGACTCGCGACGCGGCGACCCGGCCATTCGATACGAGGTCGCCGGGGTCACGCTGACGGCCGGACCTGGCGCCTTCGTGCAGGCCAACCCGGCCGCCAATGCCCTGCTCGTCGATACGGTGCTGGCCTTGGCCGGCGACGTGCGTGGCCTGCGCGTGCTCGACCTCTACGGCGGCATCGGCAACCTGGGGCTGCCGCTGGCCAAAGCCGGCGCCGATGTCGAGATCGTCGAGTCGGGCGCCGAGGCTACCCGCTGGGCACGCAGCAACACCGAGGCGGCCGGACTCGGCGAGCGGGTACGGATTCACGAAACCCCCGCCGAGCGCGCCTTGGCTGCCCGGGCGCCCGGGAGCGCCGATTTGGTCGTGCTGGACCCTCCACGCAGCGGCGCCGCCGAGGTTCTTGACGGCCTTGTTCGTCTCGCCCCAGCGCGCATCCTCTACGTCTCCTGCCATCTGCACACATTGCTGCGGGATCTCGGCAAGCTAGGCGCCGCTTGGCAGCCAACGGCCATTGTTCCGGTCGACATGTTTCCACAGACTGGTCGCTTGGAGTGGATCGTCGCACTGGCTAGGGGCAACGACTGAGTGCAGCAGCGCGGCACGCACAGCGCGCCGCCAAGTGGCGAATCCGCTACAATGTAGACATGGAAACTGCGTTTGAATCGCAGCCGCATGCTCAGAGGGAGGTTCCCATGTCGCTTCGTCGCCGCCGCTTTGCCGGTATCCTCACCCTCGCCGTGGCCTTCAGCGTGGCTCTAGCGTCTTGCTCAGGAACCGACGACGTCGACCCCGACTTGGTCAAGGCCCGCAAGGTTGTCGCGGCCGCCATCCGGACCTTGGACACCGGCGACTACCGGCTGGCCAAACTTGATCTGGAGCCGATCGTGTCGCCGACCATCGGCGACCCCGGCGGCCAGCGGATGGCCGAGGCGCTCAAGCGCGACGTGCAGACGTTGGACAAGGCGCGCTTTGCCTACGTATTGGCGGCCAGCTTGACCGAAGTCGACGACTGGATCAAGCTAGTCGGCCAAGTCGCCAGCCTGTTGACCGGCGCCGGCATCCTCGCCCCGGCGGACTTGACCGCCATGGCCCTTGACCCCCAGGCGGGCCGCGGCCCGATCGCCCCCATCGTCGGCAACCTATTCGATTCGCTGCAGGATTTCTCGGAACGGATGCACCGCGTGCTCGAGCCGATCAAGCGCAACTCGTCCTTTGAGCTGCGCCTGCACGACTTCCCCGTCACGCTGGGCGATTTTACGATTTTCCGCGCACCCGGCGAGTACGATCTCGGCGAGGTGTACCTGCTTGATTCGATGTTCCTGCTGATGCTTGGCACCGTGCAGGGCCTCAACGCGATTGACTACACTGTGTCGCTTACCGGCATCGGGGGCACCGGGCTGTCGCACATTTTTTCGCTGGTCGGCGAATTGCAAACGAGTGACATTCCGCAGTTGGTCAAGGACATCGCCGCGTGCTGAAATTCGTAGGCGCGCATCGAGGTTGCTCAGCGGTTCATCC
>CAZUAB010000013.1:0-29107 GCA_964617795.1 uncultured bacterium | reverse complement strand
CATAACCGCGCTGACTCTACTATTGTTTGCAGCCACGGCTGGCAGCGCCTGGGCCGGAGATGCTGTCGGCACAGCCGATGCTGTAACCCATGAAACAGCGGCGCTCGAGCAGGACCAGGACCCGCGCCTGGACGAACTCGAGCGGCGTACCGAAATCTTGGCCGGCGAAATCGAGCGGCTCAGTATTGGGCGTGCGTGGGTGGCGCCCGACCAGAGCGTGCACGGCATGGGCCCCGCTGCGTCCAAGGTCTACCGCAGCGAGCCGGGCTTGTCGATCGGCGGCTACGGTGAAGTCAAGTACAAAGATACCCTAGACGGCAACGCCAGTACAGACCTGCACCGGATTATTTTGTACACGGGCTACAAGTTCGATGAGAAGTGGGTCTTCAACGCCGAGATTGAGTTCGAACATGTCAAGGAGCTGGCGGTTGAATTCGCCTACATCGACTACTTGGCTACGGAATGGCTGAGCGTGCGCGCCGGTCATGTGCTGGTGCCGATGGGCTTGATCAATGAACTGCACGAACCGACGACGTTCTTCAATGTCGACCGCCCGCAGGTTGAGCGTTACATCATTCCCTCGACGTGGCATGAAAACGGCGTGGGTGTGTTTGGCAGTGTCGCTGGTCTCAGCTACAAGGCCTATCTGCTCAACGGCTTTGACGTCAGCAAGTTCAAGAAGAGCAAAATGGTCAAAGAGGGGCTGCGTGATGTGCGTCCCAAGGGATCGAAGGCCAAAGTGATGCGGCCCGCCGGCGTGCTGCGGCTGGACTACGACGGCATCGACGGCTTGCTGGTCGGCGGCTCGGTCTACGGTGGCAACTCCGAGCAGGTGGTCGGCGGCGGTGGCTGGACGACGATCTACGAGGGCCACGTCGACTACCGCTGGAAGGGTCTCGGCGTACGGGCGCTGGCGGCCGGCATGCGCATGGACGACACAGACAAGATCAATGCCTCACTGGGGCTCACAACACCCACCGAGACGATCGCCTCGGCTATGGAGGGCTACTATGTGGAGGCCGGCTACGACGTGCTGAGCCCCTTCGACACGGGCAGTCATTCGTTGACGCCGTTCGTGCAGTGGTCCTATCTGAACACCAATGCGGCCGTGCCGACCGGCAAGCTGCGCAATCCGGCCAACAAGCATACAATCATCACGGGCGGCCTGAACTACAAGCCGATCGATCAAATTGTCCTCAAAGCGGAGTACGTCAGCGACTGTACAGCCGACGACAACGAGGTTGAGGAACTGAAGGTCGCGTTGGGCTGGATCTTCTAGGACTCGGCTCCCCCTGGCACCCTTCAGCGGCGCCGGGGGGAGCCTCTGCTTGCAAGGACTGGGTACATGCGCGGCGTCGGTCTGCTCTATGTTGGTATGGTGGCGCTCGGGGTGGTCGCAACGGCGGCGTCGCCGGCGGGTGCGACCGTGTATCTGTCCGCGGCGGAAGCGCTCGATCTGGCGTTTCCGGGCTGTGTCATCGAGCGCCAGACGCGTTTTCTCAGCGACGCCGAGCATGCCGCGGCGGCTCGTCTGGCTGCCGAGGTCGGTGACAGTCGCCTGGTGCATCCCTATCGAGCCGTCTGCGACGGGCAACCCGGGGGGACGGCCTACTTCGACACGCACCGGGTTCGCACACTGCCCGAGACCGTGATGGTGGCCGTGGACCCCGCCGGCAAGGTCCTTCGCGTCGAGGTCCTGTCGTTTCAGGAGCCGCAGGAGTACAGTGCGCCGCCGCCCTTTCGCGCCCAGTTCGTCGGCCGCAGTCTGGACGAGCCGCTGGCGCTCAAGCGCGATTTGCGGGGCATTACCGGCGCCACCCTGACGTCGCGGGCGATCGCGGAGTCCGCGCGGCGGGTGCTGGCGATCCATCGCGCCCTGTTTCCCGACGGGCCGGCCGCGACGGACCGATGAACGCGCTTGAGCGGCGTTGGCTGCAGCTCGCAACTGTGCTGGTCGGCGGTACGGGGATCGGGTACGCCGTGGTGCGCTACCTCATCCGCTCCGACGATCCTTGGACAGTTGTCAATCACCCCAGCCAGCCGCACCTGCAGCACCTGCACGTGCTGACGGCGCCGCTGCTCGTCTTTGCCGTGGGCTTGATCTGGCACGCCCACGCCCTGGTGCACCGGCGCGAGGGGCGGCCGTGGCGGCGGCAGAGCGGCCTGGCGCTGTGGTTGGTGTTCTGGCCAATGGTCGCGAGCGGCTACGCATTGCAGGTCGGCGTGGACCCCCAGTGGCGGTCGGTATGGATGTGGACCCACGTCGTGACCGGCGGCCTCTGGATTGTCGCCTTTGTCGTGCACCGATTTGCCCGTCCACGCCGCGTGTTTTCGGGCCGATGACGGTGTCGATTTACCGCACAATCGCCCTGTTCGGCTGTTTGGCTTGGGCGACGCCGACGTGGGCGGTCGAGGTTGTGCGTCGGCTGGCGTCCATGGGCACCACGGTGACTATTCAGATTGAGGCCCCGACACGTGGGGCTGCGCTCCGTGCGTCCGAGGCCGCCGTGCTGGCGCTCGCTGATGCCGCTGACCGGCTGAGCACTTGGCAGACCGGCGGTGCGCTGGCTCGACTCAATGCGTCGTCCAGCGGGCAGCGCGTCATTCTCGATCCGGCCACGGCAGCAGATCTGGGCGCCGCGCTGGCCTGTGCTACGCGGACGGGCGGCGCATTTGATCCCACGGTTGGTGCGCTCGTCGAGGTATGGGGCCTGCGTACGGGCGGCGCACTGCCCGATCGCCGCGTATTGCGGCGTGCACGCTCGGCGACCGGCTATGGGCAGTTGCGGTTGGATGGCCATGTGGCCGTACGTTTGCGCGAGGGCCTGCGCATCGAAGAAGGCGGCTTCGGCAAAGGTGCGGCTCTTGATGCGGCGCTTGCCGCTGCGGCCTCTGCAGGTGCCACGGCGGCGACGCTTGACGCAGGTGGGCAGTTGGCCCTGCTCGGAGGCGGGCGCGCCGCCGTCGCGCATCCCTCCCGGCGGCATGAGGTGGCCGTTGTCTTCAATGTCAACGGCGGCCACGTGGCGACATCGGGCAATGGCGAACGGTATTTTGTCGTCGAAGGTAGGCGCTACGGGCATTTGCTCGACCCGCGCCGCGGTAGGCCGGCTCCGATCTGGGGCAGCGTGACGGTGTACGGCGAACGTGGCATCGAGGCCGACTGTCTGGCGACTGCGCTTTATGCGATGGGGCCTGCGCAAGGACTACACTGGGCGGCGCAGTCCGAGGTGGCGGCGCTCTTTCTGATTGAGGAGCCAGATGGCTTGCGCGCGTTGGCGTCGCCCGCGTGGGTATCTGCGATCGGAATGCCGTCCATATCCGAACGTACCGGCACACTCGACGGTGGGGGCCCCTGAGTGGATGCGCTGGCCGGCAACAGGTACGCTGGCAGGATGAACACGTCGCGAGAAACATGCAGATATCCAGTACTCTTGGCGCTACTTATTGCAGGCGCTTGTAATACTGCCGAGATCGAGCCCTTGCCGCCGGCTTGGCGCGTCGAGGCGACGAGTGGGTTCCGCGCCCGGCAGGCGGCGTATCTTGATCAGTGCATACGGCGCAACGGTCCCGGACGCGGTGGCCGGCACGGGCATGTCTGTCTAGTCGCCGCCGGGCTACGTGAGTATGACCGCGAAACGTTTGCCGGTCAGTTCGAGAAGATCCGTAGCCGCCGCGACACCTCGGATTTCGATCTGACGAGCCTTCTGCGGATGCTCTATCTCGACCGCAAGACCGGAGCGCTGCCCGACGATCTACGTGCCGAGCTTGAGGATGTGGTACTCGGGTTCAAGTATTGGCTTGATGAGCCGGGCCCCGACAAGATGGTCTGGTGGTCAGAAAATCACCAGATTCTGTTCCATTCGCTGGAGTATCTGGCCGGGCATCTGTTTCCCGATCGCGTGTTCGGCAATTCGGGTTTGACTGGCCGGCAGCACATGGTGCACGCCGAGCCGTTGCTGCGGCGCTGGCTGTTCAACCGGGCGCGTTTTGGTTTTTCCGAGTTCCACTCGAACGTCTATTTCGAGGAGGACATGCCGGCCCTGCTCAATTTGGTCGATTTTGCCCCAGACGAGCGAATCCGCGCCGAGGCGGCCATCCTGCTCGACATCATCGCCTTGGACATGGCGTCCAATTACTTCAAGGGGAATTTCGCGACGGCCCATGGGCGCACTTACCCCGACCGCCTGCTCGACGTGCTCGGCGACTCCGTTCGCGATTCGGCGTGGATTCTGTTTGACCTCGTGCCCGTCACCGGCGTGACGGCCCTTGGCGGTACGAGCTTTGCCGCCAGCTTTCTGGCGACGAGTGCGCACTACGCGCCGCCGCCGCTGCTAGAGGAGATTGCCGCCGCCGCAAAACCACGCCTTGAGCACCGCCAGCGCGACAGCATCGACATCGCCGACGGCCCCAGCTGGGGCCTCAGCTACGACCGCTGGGAGGATGTCATTTTCTGGTGGGGCATGACCGGCTATGTGGCGCCGGACATCATCACCGGCAGCTTTCAGATGATCGACAATTTTGACATGTGGGAGGGCGAGACCTGGAGCGACCTACAAGTGTTGCGGCCGTTGGTCGGTACGTCGATCCTGCGCACGGCATCTGAGGAGTTTGCGGTGATGAGTCAGGGCATTGCGCTCGAAGAGGCCAATACTTATGTCTACCGCACACCGTACTATCAACTGGCTGGCGTCCAGGACTACAAACCCGAGGCCTGGACGGGGCAGGTGCACGCCTGGAAGGCAACACTCAGCGACCGCGCCTATGTGTTTACCACGTGGCCGGGCGGTTCGAGCGGCACGTACATGGGCGGTGATTGGACAGGCGGCTTTTTGCCGCGGGCCCTGCTCGACGGTTCGGTGGGAATCATACGCTATCGCTTGCCCGAGCTGCCGCCGGTGACCGAACGGCTGTTGGCATTCGTCGAGGAGGCCGGCTTCGGGTTGCAGTTCAAGGAATATAGCCACGCCTATTTTCCGCGGGACGGTTTTGACGAGGTGGTCACCGGCGCCGGCTGGACGGTGGGGCGCGTCGGCGAGGCTTGGATCGGCCTGTGGTCCCGCCGCCCGACGACGTGGGCCACCGACAACGGCTACGAACTGGTCGCCCATGGCCGCGACAACGACTGGATTGTGGAGCTGGGCAGCAGTGAAGAGCAGGGGTCCTTCGCCGAATTCGCCGACCGCCTGATGGCCGCGAAGATCGAGATCAGCGGCGATGTGATCCGCTACCATTCGCCGTATCGCGGTGTGTTCGAGGCGGGCCGTCAGGGGCCGTTTATGCGTGATGGCGTCGAGGTCGATCTGGGCCCCTATCCGCGATTCCAGAACCCCTTTGTGCAGCAGACTTTCGGCGAGCGCTGCACCACACTGGACATTGCCGGTCGGCGTCTGGCACTGGACTTCGACGCTGCGCGACGCGTGGATTCCGACTGCTTACGCTGACGGCGCGGTTGGTTCGCCAAGCAGCGGGCGGTCGTCGTCGATCAGCACACCCAATTCGCTGTCGAGTCTGGCGAGTTGCCGGCGCCCTTCGCGGTCCAGCAGCTCTTTCCACGCCGCGAGGTCGAGCCCTTCGTGGTCATGCGGGACGATGGCCGGCGCGAACTCGACGCGCACGCGCGAAAACGGTGCTGGCAGCATGAAGCGATCCCAACTCGGAAAGCGCCAGCTCCGGCTGGCCGTAGCCGACATCCAGACTACGGGGACACCCAGCGTGCGCGAAAGATGGGCCATCCCCATTTTTGACTCGTAGCGCGGTCCGCGAGGTCCGTCGGGGGTCATGGCCAGCGTCGTTCGCGGCGAGCGCCGCACGAGTTCGGCCATCTCACGCCGCGCTTCCTCGCCGCCCGCCGACGAACCGCCGCGGACCGGCTGCATGTTGAAGTGCGAGACGATGCGCGTGATCAACTCGCCGTTGCGGTTGCGGCCCATCAGCACGAAGACCTCGCCCTTGCCGGTCTTCTCCCACGCCCAAGGAATGAGCAGCAGGCGCCCGTGCCAACAGCCTACGATGACCGGGCTGCCGCCGTCCCAGTAGGGTGCGAGATGCTCGCGGCCGCGGATGTCCCAGCGCAGCGTGGCGCAGAGGCCGCGCAGCACGCCAGCCAGCAACCCCGGCAGCACGTGGGCGTACAGCCAGTCGATGGCCAATTGGTACCGCTTGCGGCGGCGGGGGCGGGGAGGGGGTGCGCCACTCATGGCGACCATGATCGCAAAAAACGTCCGGCAGCGCAGAGTCCGTTGGGCGGGAGTGTGTCAGAGGGCGGCCCGACGGGCCTTCGCGGACGTCTTGACAGGTCACGTGCCCCCGGGTATGATGCCGTTGATTGGTCGACCGGTTAAATCCACCACGGAGGTGCACACTTGGCGACGGAAACACGCGAAGTCATTCTCGATGCCGCGGATCACCTGTTCGGGGCCGTCGGTTTTGCCGCCGCGACGACTAGGGAGATCGCCGAGGCCAGCGGAGCCAACAAGGCGCTGATCCACTACCATTTCGGCGGCAAAGACGGCCTGCTCGGCAGCGTGCTCGATCGCTATTACGCTCGGCTGACCATCGCCGTTCAGGATGCGCTGGGCGGGGACCGTGATCTGCCGGCCCGCATGCACCGTCTGATCGACGTGTATGTCGATTTCCTCGTTGACAATCCCAATTTCTTCCGCATTATCCAGCGTGAGGTCGCCGGCGGCCCATTTGCCGATGCGATTGCAGCGCGGATGCGGCCGATCCTTGAGCTGGGTCTGCCGGCTATCCGGGCGGCCTTTCCCGCGACCCGCAGCGGCCGGCATTCGGCCGAGCACCTGTCCGTAAGTTTCTACGGCATGATTATCACCTACTTCTCTTATGCCCCCGTCATTGGCAAGCTCTGGGGCGGCGATCCACTGGCGGCGCCCGAGGTTGCCGAGCGCAAGGCACATCTGCACTGGATGCTGGACGTGGCGCTGTCGGCAATCGGCAAACCGGCGCCCGCAGCGCCTCGCGGGCGGCGCAAATGAGCGCGACGACGGAGCAGGATCGGATTGCGCGGCTGCGGCTGCGCTATCAGGAGGGGCGGGCCCGGCTGTCGGTCGAGCGTGCCCGCTACTACACCGAGGCTTGGCAGCGTTCCGAAGGTAGCGGCAAGGCGCCGGTGCTGCGGGTGGCCGAGGCGATGCGGCATGTATACGCCAAGATGACGCACTACGTCGATCCCGATGACCGGATTGCCGGCCATTGGACCGAGGGCTTCTTTGGGATGCCCATCGACATTGAGCGCGGCGTGTTCAACACCGTACTGGCCACCGAGTTGTCGCGCTGGACGATGCTGCGGGCGCGCGTGAAGGCCAGCCGTTCGGCGCTTGGCTATCTGCTGCGTAGGCGCGGATTGCGGTCATTTCTGCGCGAGCAGCGGCAGGCGCGGGCCGCTGGCGCACCGCCGCTTGATCTCGGCCTCAAGACGATGGCGGAACGCAAAATCAACCCTTTTGACATCGACCCCGCCGATGCCCGCGAACTGCGCGGCGAGCTTCTTCCGCGCTGGCATGGCCGCACACTAGTCGATCAGCTTGAGCGCGATCTGGCGGCCGCCGGAATCTGCACGCCCGAAACGACGCGCTTTGCTATGGCAGTGCCCGGGGCGACATCGCGGCAGGTCGTGATGTTGTCCACAGCCGCGACCATCGCGACCCTGCAGGGGCACGTCATCCTCGACTATGCGACCGTCGTGCGCCGCGGCCTCGACGGTATGCGCGTGGATCTCTTGGCGCGCCGTCGGATCGCCCGGACGCCCGAGCAGAGCGACACGCTGGAGGCCATGCTGATTGCGCTCGACGGAGTGGCGCTGTTTGCGGCGCGCCTCGCCGAGCGCATCGAGAGCGAGCTGGCGCAGAGCGACGACCCGGCCCGACAAGCGGTGCTGCGGACAATGCTCAAACGCTGCAGGCGGGTACCGTTTGCGCCTGCCGCCACGTTTGCTGAGGGCCTGCAGTCGATTTGGACGGTCAAGACGGCCGTCGAATTGGCGCATCCGGTCAATCTGCACTGCTTCGGTCGGCTCGATCAGGACTTGGGTGATCTCTATGACGCCGATCTGGCGGCCGGCCGCATGACACCGGATGAGGCCGAAACGCTGGTCGCCGAGCTGCTGATCAAGCTGATGGCTCAGAACATTCGGCCGGAGTCGAACATCCTCGGGCACTTCTACCATCGTTTTTTCGGATCGTCACCGGTCACCTTGGGTGGGTTGCGCCCGGACGGCAGCGATGCCAGCAATGCACTGACCGAGTTGTTCATCCGCGCAGCCCACCGCGCGCGTGCGGTGACCAACATTTCGCTGCGGGTCCACGACGGCACGCCCGATGGGCTGCTCGATCTGGTTGCCGCCTGCCTGCACGAAGGCAGCTCGTGCTTTTCGCTGTTCAACGACGCCACACATGTCGAAGCGATGCGCCGCCGCGGTTTTGCCGAGGCCGATGCTTACGACTATGCCATTATGGGCTGTGTCGAGGCAACCTGCCCGGGCAAGACCGGTAGCATGGGCGCGTCGGCAATGCTGTTGTCGCGGCTGCTCGACATTACGCTGCGCGGCGGCACGGCCCGTACGCCGATGGGCCTGATGCCCGGTGAGGGCATCGCAACGGGGGATCCGGATACGTTTGACGACTTCGAGCAACTCGTGGATGCGTACTTGCGGCAGGGACGAGCTGCGTTGGAGCGCATCGTGGCTGGCTCCAATCTGCGCGACCGACTGTTTGCCGAGGTTCTGCCGGCACCGTATATTTCAGCATTTATGGGCGGCTGCGGCGACAGCCTGCGCGACGTGACAGCCGGCGGCGCCGTCTACGACCTCACGGGCGTTTCGCTCATCAACTCGATTGCCAACACGACAGATGGCCTGTTGGTCATCAAGCACTTGGTCTATCGGGATCGGCGCTTTACAGTCCAGCGCATTCTCGAGGCAGTCGACGCCGATTTCGTCGGCCATGAAGACGTCCTCGTGGCGATTCGGCAGGTGCAGGGCAAATGGGGCAACGGTGCGTCCGAGAGCGATCTGCTGGCACGGCGGTTGATGCAGGGCTTGATTGCGCCAATGGCGGCGATGGAGACATTCAAAGGCGGTCCGGTCGTTCCTTACGCGATCAGCATGACGACGCACACCATCGACGGGCGCCTGTCGATTGCCAGTGCGGATGGGCGGCGGGCCGCCACGCCCTATGCCGCCAGTTGCAACCCTTACAACGTGGAGCGGGCAGGGGTGACAGCGGCCTTGCGCAGCGTGGCGGCGCTACCGCACGACGATCTGATGGGCTGCGCCGTCAATGTGCGGTTCCACCCGAACGCAGTCGGCGCGCACGCCGCTGCACGTCGCAAGTGGGTCTCGTTGGTTCGCACATACATGCGTCTCGGTGGCGGGCAGCTGCAGCCAACCGTCCTGAGCGGCGAGCAAATGCGTGAGGCGCAGCGGCGTCCGGAGGCGCACCGCGATCTGATCGTCAAAGTCGGCGGGTACAGTACCTATTTTGTCGACCTCGGTCGGGAAATCCAGGACGAGATTATCGCCCGGACCGAGCATGCCTGCTGAGGCGTTGTCACCGACAGGTATCGTCTTCGACGTGCAGAGCTACGCGCTCTATGACGGACCCGGTATCCGCAGCGGCGTCTATCTCAAAGGGTGCCCGCTGCGTTGCCGTTGGTGCCACAACCCCGAGTCGCAGGAACAGCAACCCCAGATCAGCCTCGCCTCCGACCGCTGCGACGACTGCCTGCGCTGTGTGGCGGCTTGCACGCGGGGTGCACTGCGCCGCGAGGCGGGTCGGCTGCGCTGGGAGGTGACGGCGTGCGACGATTGTGGCGACTGTGTGCCGCATTGCCCAACCGGGGCATTGACCATCCATGGCGAGGAGCTCGCCGTTGGTGACATCGTCGAACGCGTGACGGCCGACCGGGCCTTTTTCGAGGCCTCGGGCGGCGGCGTGACGTTCAGCGGCGGCGAGCCGACGGCGCAGGCCGAGTTCCTTGTCGCGCTGGCCGGCGCCTGCCGGGCGCAGGGCGTTTCGACGGCCGTCGAAACCTGCGGTGCTTTTTCGCCGGCGTTGCTGCCATCGCTGGCGGCCGATATCGACCTCTTTTTGTTCGATCTCAAGCATCCCGACCCGCAGGCCCACAGGCAGGGCACCGGGGTCGACAATCGCACGATTCTGCGCAATTTTGCCGACCTGGTAGCCAAGGTCGGCAGCGCGCGCGTGACGGCCCGCATACCGGTCATCCCCGGCTTCAACGATACGCCTGCGGTGGCCGATGCCTTCGTGTCGTTCCTCCAGGAGGTGGGCTACAGCGGCGACGTCCATCTGCTGCCGTATCACGGCTGGGCCAAGGCCAAGTACGAGCGACTGGGCCGTGGCAATGAGTTTTTTGTGCCGCCCGAGCCCGCCGCCGGCGCGCTGGATCGTTTCGGTGAGCGATTCGAGCAGGCGGGGTTTACGGTGCTGCGACATGGCTGAGCCCACCACCGGACGCCAAATCGGCGCAGATCGCGGCCTCGCCTGCGTTACCGGAGCCGATGGACTGCTGGGTGCCAACTTGGTTCGTGCGCTGTTGGCCGCGGGCCATGCCGTGCGCGTACTGGTGCTGCCGACGAGCTCGGCCCGGGTGCTCGACGGGCTACCGATCGAAGTCGTCCGTGGGGATTTGCTGACAGCCGATCTCGACGAGTTTCTCGATGGTTGCGCGCATGTTTTTCACTGCGCCGCCATCACAGACATGCGGGCTCCGGCCGACCTGACGTTCAAAATCAACGTTGAGGGGACACAGCGTCTGGTGGCCGCCGCCCACCGCGCCGGAGTACGCCGCTTCATTCACACGGCGTCGGCCAGCGCGCACGCCTTCGGCAGCATTGCGCAGCCGGGGAGCGAAGACTCACCGTTCCCCGACGTGTATCACGATGTTCCGTACATGGCCTCCAAGGTCGAAGCGACGTCGCAGGTCCGGCGGGCCGTTGAGCGTGACGGGCTCGACGCCGTATTCGTTGCGCCCACGTTCATGATCGGCGGCCTTGATGCCCGGCCCAGCTCCGGGCAACTGATCCTCGAGTTTCTGCGACGCCGCATGCGCCTAGTCCCACCCGGGGGCCGCAATTTCGCGTATGTGGGCGATGTGGCCGCGGGCATGCTCGCCGCGTGCGAACGGGGGCGTACCGCCGAGATCTACATCTGCGGCGGCGAAAACCTCACCTACCACCGGTTCTTCTCCGTAGTCGCCCGTGCCGCGGGTGTGCCGTTGCCGATCGGTACCTTGCCGCGCACCGCGGTGCTGGCCGCCGGTGCCGCCGGATCGCTCTACCAGACGTTGACCGGGCGTCAGGCGCTCGTCGACCGCCGCATGGCCCGGCTCGGCAGTCAAGGCGCTTGGTATACATCGGCGAAGGCCATTCGGGAGCTGGGCCTACCGCAGACCCCGATCGAGTATGCAATCGACGAAGCACTGGCTTGGCTGCGGCGGGCCGGGCATCTGACGGAGGCCGGCGCATGAGTGCATTTGCGGGCAAGGTCGTCTTGGTGACCGGCGCCAGCCGTGGGATCGGTCGTGCTGCAGCGGCCGCGTTTTTGGCGCGTGGCGCAGCCGTGGTCCTGAGTGCCCGTGGCAGCGAGCGCCTGGCACAAACGGCTAGCGAGCTTGCTGGCGAGGGACGCCGTTTGGCGACGGTGGTCGGTGACGTGGCCAATGCTGTGGACGCCGAGCGCATGGTGGCGGCGGCGCTGGAACAGTTCGGACGCCTCGACGTGGTCGTCTGTAACGCTGGCGTTTCGATGCGCGGCCAGTTCCGCGACTTGTCGGTCGAGACCTGCGTGTCCGTGCTCCATTCCAACCTGCTGGGTACCATCTTGGTCAGCCGGGCCGCTGTGCCGCACCTCGTGGCCGCGCGGGGGTCGTTGATATTCATCTCAAGTATCGCGGGGCTGTTTGGGTTGCCGGGTGCGTCGGTGTACTGCGCCGCCAAGGGCGGCCTTGCGGGTCTGGCCGAATCGCTGCGCCTCGAGATGGGCGATGAGGGCCTGCACGTCGGCGTGGTGCACGTGGGGTTTACCGAGCACGATCCGGAAAAGCGCATCTTGGCCGCAGACGGATCTGGTGTGCTGCCCGACCGGCCGGCCCACCAGACCCAGGCTGAGGTTGGTGAAGCGATCGTCGATGCCGTTGCCCGTCGGCGCAATCGGGTGGTCCTGACGCCGATCGGCAAGATCGGCGCGTTTGTTTGGCGCTGGGCCCCAGGCCTCGTGATGGCAGCCATCGGCTGGGCCAAACGCAGCCGCTTCAAGGCGTTCGAAGATTTTTCGTAAGCCCCCGCTGGGCATGAAAGGAGTTGAGGCGATGGGATTTTGCAAGACCCCCGAGGAGTTGGCCGCTTGGTATGCCGATCCGGTACGCGAGTTTCCCCAGGCGACGATGGCTGGTGTGATGTTCACCGCCGACCCCGAGCGCACACGCGCGTTGTTGCCGCCACCACTCGAACAGGCCGACATGCCGGGCGGATTGATCTTCGTCGCCGAATACGGCGCCAACAACCTCGGGGCGGGCTATCGTGAGGCAGCGCTGTTTCTGCGCTGCAGCTACAACGGAGTGCCCGGCGCCTACTGCCTATCGATGCCGATTGACAGTCCGCCGGACCGAATGCACAACGGACGGGATATCTTCGGCTTTCCCAAGAAGGCGGCGCGCATCCATTTCGAGCGCGACGACAACGGGGCTGGCGGCTGGGTGGAGCGCAACGGTGTGCGGTTTCTCGAACTGCGCGTCGAGACGATGGCCTCGCTGCCCGAACTGCCGCCGCAGGGGCCGACGTACCTGTTCAAGGCCTCGCCGCGCATCGATCTCCAGCCCGGCTTCGACGGGCCGGTACTGCTGTGCGAGCAGAAGACCGAAGTTCTGCCGCGCTCGATCGGCATCGGAACAGCATCACTGACCATCCGCCCTTCGGCAGCCGACCCGTGGAGCGATCTCGGTGACGTCGAGGTTCTGATGGCTTTCGTCATCGACAGCCACAACCGCATGTTGCCCGGTCGCGTACTGGCCGAGGTCGATGGTGAGGCGTTTCTTCCGCACTACTTCAAAATGACCGATTTCGGCGCCGAGGAGGTGCAGTCATGATCGACTTCTCGCTCACCGATGACCAGCAACGCATCGTCGATCTGGCGCGCGAATTTGGCCGCGAGGTCTGGGGGCCGACCGAGACGGCGCTTGATCGCCTCCCCGATCCAGCAGACGTATTTGCCTCAGCCATGTGGAAGGATGCAATGGCGCAGGCGTTCTCGCTGGGCTTTCACAAGATGAACCTGCCCGAGTATGCGGGTGGTCTTGGGCTTGATCCGCAGACGATCGGGCTCGTCTGGGAGGAACTCGCCCGGCATGGTGTGGGCCTGACGGCCAGCCTCGTGGCCGGATCGGTGGTGCCTGCGCTGATTATGTTCTTGGCAGGGCATGATCGCGGACTGGTTGAGCGCTATGTCGAGCCGTTCTGCGCCGACGAGACCGGCACTTGGTTGACCGGTTGGGGGAGCAGTGAGCCCGCAATCGGCAGCGATGGCAAGAATTATGAGGATCGCAGCGTCCACCACCACACGTTGGCCACCCCTACCGCCGACGGTTACAGGCTGAGCGGCGCCAAGTCGGCCTTTGTCTCGAACGGTGGTGTGGCTCGCGTGCTGGCGGTGTTTGCCTGCGTAGATCCGGCACAGGGCCTGCGTGGCTCGGGCATGTTCATCGTCGACGGCGACGCGCCCGGCCTCAGTCGCGGCGTGGCCGAGAACCGGCTGGGCCTGCGCGCCCTTAATCAGGCGGCCATCTCGCTCGACGATGTGCACGTACCGGCTGGCCATCTGATCTTCCCCCCCGGTGACGCTTATCCCATGCTGCACCGCGCGATCATGACGGTGGGCAATCTGGCGACTGGGTACTTGGCGGTCGGCGTCATGCGCGCCGCCTACGAGGATGCCCTAGCGTACGCACGCGAGCGGGTGCAATGGGGCCGTCCGATCATCGAGCATCAATTGGTGGCCCGCAAGCTCTTTCAGGCTCGCACGGCCATCGAGTCGGCCCGTGGGCTCCTGTGGCGGGGTAGTTGGCATGCCACGCAGGCATTCCCAGGTGATCTGGTCACGAGCGTCAGCGCAAAGATTCTGGCGACCTCGCTGGCCGTGCGACATACGGCGACGATGGTCGAGGTGCTCGGCGGTTACGGCATCACCCGCGACTACCGGCTCGAGAAGGCCATGCGCGACGCGCCGCTCCTGACGATCATGGACGGTACGAATGATACGCTCATGATGGAGGTCATGCACGCCGTCTGACGCAGTGTCCAACAGCCTGGTGCTCAGCAACAGGTCACGTTCATCCCGGCCTGGCCAAGCTGTTCGCCCGATCGAGGCGGGCGCCTCAGTCGAGCGGGACCTCTTGACCGATCCCGGCGGCCCGCGCCTTTTCCCACGCCACGAGGGCGGCGGCGACGTCCCAGACAGCCGAGCCGAGGCTGTGGAAGAGTAGCGTTTCATCGGGGGCTTGGCGCGGCGCGGCGCGGCCGGCCACAAGGTCGGGCAGGTCGCGGATCTGGGACCATTGCAGGTGCCCCGACTCGATCGGCGTCAGCAGCAGGCCACTTTCGTTCTCGGCGGTTGGTAGATCATCGACGACGATGCGGTCGATGCGCCGAAGCGTTTGCCCGTCGATCTCGCGCTTGATGCGCAGGTTGGCGCCGACGGCGGCGACAAAGGCGCCTTTTGCAAGCTCTTTGCCGTCAAAAACCGGATCTTTGCTGGTTGTGGCCGTGACGACAACATCGGCGCCCCGCAGGCAAGCCGTGGGCGTTTCGACGGCGTGCACGGCCAGACCGAAGGCATTGTGGGCCCGCGCCGCGAAATCTTCACGGGCCTCGCTGCGGCGGCCGAACACCCGTACCTCGGCGGGCTTCATCACCTCAGCCAGCGCTTCGAGCTGTCCCCACGCTTGCAATCCCGTGCCGAACAGCGCCAGTACCTGCGGCTGGGCAGGCGCCAGTCGGCGGGCCGCGACGGCGGTGGCGGCGCCCGTTCTCATCTGGCCAAGCCGGTTGCCCTCCAGAATCGCCAGAATCACTCCGGTCGCAGCATCGTAGAGGCTGATGCGGAAGCGCACATCGCCGCCGACGGCCGCATAGGCCTTGTGGGCGAATACGCCCCGTGCTGGCCACGCGGCACTCATCGTATGCAGCATCCCCTTGGGCATCCGCAGGCGGCGGCGCGGTTCCTGCCAGGCCTCGCCGCGCGCGCGGGCCTCCTCGACCGCTTCGACCGCGGCCAGTACATCGGCCATCGTGACCAAGCCGTCAATGTCGATTTCACGCAGAAACAGCGCCATGGCACGCCTCCCTTCCCGATACTGTTCAGGGTACAGTGCGGGGTCGGATCCTCGCTAGCGTCCTCAGCGTTAAGGCGGGCAAGCCGTGGCGGGGTCAATCGCGGTACGCTGTAGCCGGAAGAACTGTTTGCTGTGTGAGGACCGCATGGATGCCGAGATTCTATTGGTCGGGGATGAGCTTCTGGCTGGCGAAGTGCGCGACCGCAACGGCCCGGCGATGCGTGATTTTCTTATCGGCGAGGGCATCCGCACACTCGGCATGGCCGTGTTGCCCGACGATCGTCAAGCAATCGCGGGTGCGGTCGAGCGCGCCTTGGCGGCCGGGCGGCTGGTTTGTGTGTTGGGCGGCCTGGGGCCGACCAGCGACGATCTGACGGCCGAGGCGGTCGCCGGGGTCGTTGGGCGCACCCTCGTGCGTGACGAGGCGCAATGGGCGCGCATACAGCAGATGTTCGCAGCCATGAACCGCACGCCGCCGCCCGGCAACGATAAGCAGGTACACATCCCCGTGGGTGCCGATGTATTGCCCAACGAAGTGGGGACCGCGCCCGGTTGGGCGCTCGTGGTGGGCGAGGGGGCCGTGGCGGTCTTCCCGGGGCCGCCGCGCGAAAATGGGCCCATGATGTTGGGGCCTTTTGCGGCGTGGCTGGAGGCGCATCTGCCCCGGCGCACACGCTGGTCGGCGCGTGTGTTTCGCACCTTCGGACTGGCCGAAAGCGAGGTTGGCCATCGCCTGCACGCGATCGAGGCCCGCCTTGGCCCCACTCGGCTCGCCTTCCAATATCATTTTCCCGAGGTGCTGGTGAAGCTGCGTGTACCCGAGGGCAGCGAATCGCTGGCCGATACGCTCACGGATGAACTGCGGGCGGCCTTGGCGCCAGCTTTGTACGGAGAAGGCGACGAAGATCTGCCAGCGGTTCTGGGGCGGCAACTCAAGATTGCCGGCCGGCGCATTGTCACTGCCGAAAGCTGCACGGGCGGCCTCGGGAGCAAGCTTCTGACCGACACGCCGGGTTCGACGGCATGGTTCGAAAGGGGCTTCGTTACCTATACCAACGAGGCCAAGGTTGAACTCCTGCGGGTGCCACGCGAACTGCTACGCGCCCACGGTGCGGTGAGCGAAGGGGTGGCCGGCGCGATGCTGCAGGGGGCGCTTGAGCGCTCGGCGGCCGATGTTGGCTTTGCGATCACTGGCATCGCGGGGCCGGGTGGCGGCAGCCCCGACAAACCTGTCGGTACCGTCTGCATTGCCTGGGGTAATCGCGAGGGCATTGAAACGCATACGCTGCATCTGCGCTGGGACCGCAATTACAACCGGATCGTCAGCGCCTGGTCGGCCATGGCCCGCGTACTACGGCTATTGGCGTAACAAGGTAGCAAAAAAGTGCCGGACACCGTACCGCCAAAAACACGGCGGTACGGTGTCCGGCACCCAGTTGCAAGAAGCGTCCCTGTTGCTTACTTCGTGGCCGCAAATTTGCGAGCGACGGCATCCCAGTCGACCACATTCCACCAAGCCGCAATGTAGTCGGGCCGGCGGTTTTGGTAATGCAGATAGTAGGCGTGTTCCCAGACATCAAGGCCGAGGATCGGCGTACCGACGAGATCACTCGTACCCTTCATCAGCGGGTTGTCTTGATTCGGCGTCGAGCCGACCGCCAGCTTGCCGCCGGCACCCACAACGAGCCACGCCCAGCCGCTGCCGAAGCGGGCCGCTGCGGCAGCGGCAAATGCAGCCTTAAAGGCGTCGAAGCCGCCAAGGTCGCGGTCGATTGCAGCCGCAAGCTCACCGGTCGGAGCCCCGCCCTTGCCGCCGCCCATGATCTCCCAGAACAGCGTATGGTTCCAGTAGCCGCCGCCATTATTGCGCACGGCACCGCGTACCGCCTCCGGCACCTTGCCAAGATCCGCAAGGATGGCTTCCAGCGAGGAGCCTTGCAGTTCAGGGGCCTTGTCGATCGCAGTATTCAGATTGTTCGTATAGCCGGCATGGTGTTTGCCGTGATGAATTTCCATCGTGCGGGCATCAATGTGTGGCTCCAATGCCCCAAAATCATAGGGCAGATCGGGTAGTGCGTAGCTCATCAAAGGCCTCCTGTTTGTCCTCACCAATGCGAGGTGTTATCAATTTCACTTAGTATCATTCTATACGAGTGCCAAGAGGATGTCCAGTGAGCCTTATCCTTTGCGGAGCCAGACGGTCGTCATCCCGCCTTGCTCTCGTAGCGCCAAGAGCTGCACTGGCCGCACACGCTGCCAGCGTAGAAGGTCGGCTAGAAATCCGGGGTCATCGGCCATCAAACGGACCACTGCCCCCGCTTCGGCCAAACGAAGCCAATCAGACAAATGCACGATTGGCAGCGGGCAGAGCCGCCCACATTCATCAAGCACTCCATCCTCGTGTGTGGGAATTGGCGCCAGCAGCAAGGCCTCCCGCAGATTCACGGCAGAATTCATGGTGCCAGGCGAATCTCGGCAAATGCCCCGTAGCCGCCGTCGGGGCGTGGTGCGTAGCCTTGGACACGGCGGTTACGTACGACCACCGCATCATGAACCCAAAGCGGAATCACCGGTAGTGTTTGGGCAACCCGCTCCTGCACGGCCTGCCAGGCCTGCAAATCGGAGGCGGCCCGGCCGGCGCCTTCGAGGAGCGCATCAAGCACCGGGTCGGCATGGCGGCCGCGGTTGGCGCCACCGGGGGCCAGGGCGCGGCTGTGCAGCGCGTGGCGCAAGAGGTCGGGATCGCGCACGCCGACCCAAGTGAGGCTCCACATCTGCACATCACCGTCGGCCAGCCGCTGCATCAGGGTCCCGAATTCCAGTGTGCGCACCTCGACCGCGATACCGGCTTCAGCAAGCGCTACGGCCATCGCCTGCACCAACCGTAGCCGCTCGGGGTTGGTACTCGTCGTCCAGGTTACCGCGAGCCGTGGACGCGGCCCCGGTCCATCCGGGTCGGCAAGCCCTGCGGCGTCCAGCAACCCGACCGCTCGCGTTCGGTTCGGCTCGATCGGCGGCATGTCATGGGCCGCCCATAGTGCCGGCGGCAAAAGACTGTCATGGAGGCGACCGGCACCGTGCACCAAATGGCGCAGGGCCGCCGCCCGCGGCAAAAGAAGGGCGACGGCTTGCCGCACGCGCAGATCATCAAACGGCGGCCGATCGGTGCGCATGGCGACATAGCTGACGTTCCAGCCGGGGAATCGATCCACGGTCAGGTGGGGCAACTCAGCAAGTGCCGCAAGATCTTCGAGCGCCACCGCGTTCAGCGCCAAGTCGGCCTCGCCGGCTTCCAAAGCCATGCCGCGGGCTGGCGCATCGGGCATCGTCCGCACGAGCACGACGCGCGGCGCATCGACCGAGACCGGATACGCCGCCTCCAGACGCAGCGTGTCGGGATCGGGTCGCGCGCCAAGACGGAACGCCCCCGACCCACGCGGCGTGTCGATACGGGCTGCCGTTGCGTCGGCCGGATGCAGGATCGGCAGGTGCAGACGCCCCGGCAGGCCGGGGTCGGGCTTGTCAAGCATGAGATCAAGCCGCGTTGGACTCAGAGCCTTGAGATCCCGGATTGTTGCCAGTGCCCCGGCATGGACGCCGCCAAAACGCTCATCGGCAAGAGCCCGTAAGCCGCCCGCCACGACGGCGGCCGTAATCGGCGTGCCATCATGGAATGCCGCGGCGGAATCGAGTTCCAGCCGCAGCGTTGTGGCATCGATCCAGCGCCAGTGTGTGGCCAGGTCGGGCGCTGGGCGCCCATCGGGACCGACACCTGTCACATGCCGCAACACGCCGTCGAAAACGCGTACCGCCCAAGCATCGGTGCTGCGGCGCGGATCCAGTGAAGCGGGAGCGCCGTCCTCAACGACACGCAGGGTCCGTGCATCCGCGGGTGGCTGGCTGCGCGGGCAGCCTGCGGCCAAAAGCGCCGCCGCTGCCAGCGTGGCGCGCAGCGGGCCGCCGAAAAACCTCAACCGCGCATGGCGGCAATCGTCGCCGCCCGGTCGGCCGCCCGGAAGACGGCACTGCCGGCCACCAGCATGTCGGCGCCCGCCGCGATCAGTGCGGCAGCATTGCCGGGGCCCACGCCGCCGTCTACTTCAATCTCGAAGGGCAATCCCCGTTCGCGCCGCCACGCGGCAAGCTGGGCCACGCGACCGACGGCGCCCGGGATGAAGGCCTGACCGGCAAAGCCTGGGTTGACGCTCATGACCAGTACCCGGTCGACGATGTCCAAGACGGGCTCAATGGCGGCCAGTGGTGTGCCGGGGTTGAGTGAGATACCTGCCTTGACGCCGAGCGTGCGGATTGCGGCCAGCGTGCCGTGGACGTGGCGGCAGGCCTCAACATGTACGGTAAGACCGCCGGCGCCGGCCTTTACGTAGTCCTCAAGGTAGCGGATCGGCTCCTCGACCATTAGGTGGGTGTCGAGTTCAAGGTCCGTGACGCGGCGGATGCCTTCGTGGATCCACGGTCCAAACGTGATGTTGGCCACGAACGTACCGTCCATGACATCCATGTGCAACAGATCGGCACCAGCTGCGGCAACATCGCGGACCTCGTCCGCAAGGCGTGCCGCGTCAGCGGCAATCAAGCTGGGGGCAATACGTACCATGCGGTGGCTCCTTACGGCCGTGTTCGGACGGCGGCGATCCATGGACAGGGCGCGGGGTCCCCGGTATGATGATCAGGATAGCAGGTTCTCGTCGCGCAGGAGGCCCGGATTTGCGCATTACAGTTCTCGGCACGGGCTATGTCGGCCTCGTGACGGCCGCGTGTCTTGCAGAACGCGGCCACGATGTCACGGGTTACGATGTGGTCCCCGAAAAGATAGCCAAACTCCGCCGCGGCATATCTCCGATTTTCGAGCCCGGCCTCGAAGCGGTGCTGCAGGCCGGGTTGACGGACGGTCGGCTGCGCTTCACGGACGATCTCGCCGAGGCCATCGCGGCCGGCGACGTGCTGTTTGTCTGTGTCGGCACGCCACAGGGCGCCGACGGGCGCGCCGATCTAAGTCAGGTCGAGGATGTGGCCCGCACGATTGCGCTACACCTGGATTCGCCCAAGGTCATCGTTGAAAAATCAACAGTTCCGGTCAAAACGGCCCAGTGGATCCGCCGGACGATCGAACTTTACCGCCGGGGCGATGTGGCTTTTTCGGTGGCGTCCAACCCCGAGTTCTTGCGCGAAGGCTCGGCGGTGGAGGATTTCCGCAACCCCGACCGTATCGTGCTTGGTGTCGAAGACGAACGCGCGCGCGATATCTTGCTCGAGTTATACGCCGATTACGATTGCCCCAAGGTCATTGTCGATCTGGAAACAGCGGAGATCATCAAGCACGCGTCCAATTCCTTTTTGGCGACCAAGATCAGCTTCATCAATATGGTCGCAGAGCTTTGCGATGCTGTCGGCGCCGACATCGAAGACGTCGCACGCGGGATGGGCCTCGATCCGCGGATCGGCCCGCAGTTTCTGCGGGCAGGTCTCGGGTACGGTGGCTCGTGTTTCCCCAAGGATGTGCGGGCGTTCATCCGCATAGCCGAAGACCACGGCGTGGATTTCCGCTTGCTCGAGCAGGTGGATGTCGTCAACGATCGTCGTGCACCCTATGTCGTCTCCCGCCTCAAAGACCTGCTGTGGGTTTTGCGAGGCAAGACGGTTGCCTTCTGGGGACTCGCCTTCAAGCCGCACACCGACGATGTTCGTGAGGCCGCCAGCCTGCGGCTGGCGCGCCTTTTGGTCGATGAAGGTACGGCTATCCGGGCCTGGGATCCCGAGGCAGCCGAAACCTTCCACGCAGCCTTTGGCGACGGTCCGATTACATACCACAAGACACCCCTTGCAGCGGCCCAAGGCGCCCACGCGGTCATTGTCGTCACCGAATGGCCCGAGCTGCGCGAGGTCTCCGCAAATGATCTGCGGACCGCCCTCGAAACCCCGATCGTGCTTGATGCGCGCAACCACTTGGACGGGTCGGCACTCGCGGCGGCCGGGCTTGTCTATCGCGGCATCGGTCGTCCGGCACCCGGCGCAGCCCCGGCATCCCTACGTGCCTGAGGCGTTACTCGAACGTCTGGCTGGCATGATGCCGCCGCTGCGCTCCGAGGTTTTTTCCGGTGCGCCTGTTGCGCTCAGTGCCGATTTGCGTCACAGCGGCTATAAACTCGCGCCAGTTGACGTCAATCTATTCCCCGGTGGTTGGCACAATCTTTGTCCGAGTGCATGGCCGCAGGCCGGGGCAGCGATTGCCGAATGGGCAGCGGCGCGAGGTATTCGTGGGCGCCGTGTGCTGGTGATGGCCGAATGGATGACTCGCAATCCAGCGTATCTGCAGAACCTGGTGGCCATCCGGTCCGTACTGCGGGCCGGGGGATACGAAGTGCATTTTGGCGCCGTTGACGAAGGCGTACCCGGGCTGGGCGCCGAATGTGAAGCCCCCGACGGACAGGCGCTGTTGATCGAGCGTATGCGGCCGGACGGCCAAGGCGGGGTGCAACTCAAATTTGGCGGCTCGGCCGACTGGATCCTCGGCAACAGCGATTTTACAACCGGTGCGCCACCGTGGCTCGATACGCTGTCCCTGCCGATCCACACGACACCGGCGATGGGATGGCATCGCCGCCGCAAAGGTGCTTTTTTCTTTGAGTACGAGCGGATGGCGCGGGCGCTCGCTGCCCAGGTGGGCCTCGATCCGTGGGTGCTCATCCCCGAAACGATGCTGGTGGGACCGGTGGATTTTTGGAATGAGCAAGGGCTCGAAGCCGTTGCCGATGCCGTCGACGGGATGCTCGCACGAATCGCCAACGAGTATCAAGCGCGCGGCATTGATGACCGGCCTTTCGTGGTTGTCAAAGATGAGGCGGGTACGTTCGGCATGGGTGTGACAACCTTCGATTCCTCGGAGGCGCTGCGCAGCCCCAACCGCAAACTGCGACAGCGCATGCAACGCGGCAAGGGTGGGCGTCCAATCACGGCCGTGGTCGTCCAGGAGGGCGTCTATACGCGCGACGTGATCGGCCCGTGTGTCGCCGAGCCCGTTATGATGGCGGTTGGGGGTCGCTCGGTCGGTGGGTTCTTCCGCTACCACTGCGAACGTGACATGACCCAAAATCTCAACGCCCGCGGTATGGTCTTTGCGCGGATGTGCAACGGCGCCCCATCCAACGCTTGCGCGTCGGATTGCGTTTCAGACCCGCTGCGTGCTCGAGTCTATGGTTGGATGATCGAACTCGTCGCGGCGGCGGCCGGTGCCGAAGTTGAACGGGCACTGGGGGGCGCGACCGTATGACGATCGCGCTTTTCCTTGCCGATCCGCCGGAGTGCTACCCACCGTCCAAAGACAGCACGCGTGTTCTGATGGAGGCGGCGGCGAGCCGGGGGCGACGTGTTTTCGTCGCGGGTCATGAAGACCTTGAAGTTCGCGACGGTCGCCCGATCGCCGTTGCCCGCCCGCTTAGCTTTCCCGGCGCCGACGGTGCTTGGTTCGCGGCTGCCGACGCCATCCGCCTCGACCTCGACGCATGTGAGACGCTGTGGTTTCGGGCCGATCCGCCGTTTGACGACAGCTACCTCAATGCCACGCGCATCGTCGACCTGGCGCAGCGGCCCTGCAAGATCAACGCCCCAGCCGGCCTGCGCGCGGCCGGCGAGAAGCTGTTTGCCATGCGCTGGCCTGAACTTGCGCCGCCAACCTTACTGACGGCCGATCCTGCAGCCATCCAAGCGTTTCTGGATGAGGTTGATGGTGAGGCCGTGGCCAAGCCCTTGGACGGCTTTGGCGGCCGTGGCATTTTCCGTTTGCGCGCCGGTGACCCGAATCTCCGGGCACTGCTGCAGACGGTGACGTGCGACGCAAGGCAACCGATCATCGTGCAGGCGTTTCTTGCCGCCAGCGCAGCCGGTGACAAACGTATCCTGCTCTGGGACGGCGCGCCGATCGGCGCCTTCCTGCGTATCCCGGTGGACGGAGAGTTCCGCGGCAACATGATGCAGGGCGGCCGGGTCGAGGCCTGCGACCTGGATGCGGCTGACCGTACCATCATCGAGCGCCTTGCGCCGACGCTGCGGCAAAACGGGCTGAGGCTCGTCGGCCTTGACGTGATCGGCGGCCGTCTGACTGAGATCAACGTGACCAGTCCGACCGGCTTCCAAGAGGTACGAGCATTGAGCGGCGTACAGCCTGAAGTGATCATTTGGGATGCACTGGCCCAGGAGCTTGCGGGGTGATTCGTTGGCTGCGACGACTGCTGCTCGGTGGCCTTGCACTTGCGCTGTTGGGCGGGTTGACTGTGTTGCTGCTATTGACGTGGATTTGGCGCGACCTGCCGCCACTGGACACGCTCAAGGCCTACGAACCGGCGCTGGTTACCAAGGTGTGGGACCGCCAAGGTCGCCTCGTCGCCGACTATGCGCTGGAACGGCGTGAAATCGTCGGGCTCGACGAAATGCCCGAACATCTCATCAAGGCGTTCTTGGCGGCCGAAGATCACGATTTTTACGACCACTACGGCATTGAACCCCTCGGCATCGCACGTGCTGCGTGGGCCAATTTTGTTGCCGGGGGCGTGGTCCAGGGCGGCAGCACGATTACGCAGCAAGTGGCCCGTACGTTCTTTCTGACCCAAAAGCGGACGGTTATTCGTAAGGTTCGCGAGATCCTCTTGTCGTTGCGGCTGGAGCGTAGCCTGAGCAAAGATGAGATCCTCTTCCTCTATCTCAACCAGATCTACCTGGGACGCGGGGCTTATGGCGTCGCAGCAGCCTCCCAGCTCTACTTCGGCAAACCGGTCGGAGAACTGACGCTGGCGGAGTCGGCAATCTTGGCCGGGCTCCCGCCGGCGCCATCTAGCTACGCGCCACACGTGGCTCCGCATAAGGCCCGCATACGTCAGCAGTACGTACTTCGGCGCTTGGGCGAACTTGGTTGGGCCAGCAGCCCGGAGGCCCTTGACGCCGCACGCAGTGAAGCAGTGGCGATTCATCGCTGGCAGGCGCCGTTCTGGAACGCACCCTACGCGGCCGATGCGGTACGCCAGTGGCTGATTGAGCGTTTCGGCGAAGATACTGTGCTTCTTGGGGGCCTGCACGTCTACACGACACTCGATTTGGATCATGTCCGTGCCGCTGCGACAGCCGTCCGGGGTGGTCTGGAGGCCTACGATCGGCGCCAAGGATGGCGTGGCCCCGTGACGACTGTGGCCACACGTCAGGAACGCGCCGCCTGGATTACTGAAGCCGCGGCAGCACTCGACGCAAGGCTTAGCGAATTGGCCGCGGGCAGCGTGATGGCTTGGGTTGGCCCAACGGCCGACGACGAAGATTCCGGCGCGCGTCTCGTTGACCTCAGCCGCGCCTGGGCGCCGCCGGTCACAGCGGCGATCAGCGAGGCGTTGGAGTTCCCGGGCATGGTAACTGGGTTTCGCCGTGGCGAATGGGCGTGGGTGGACTTCGGCCTTGGTGTCGCCCGCCTGCCCCTGGAGGCCATGCGCTGGGCGCGGCAGCCCGATCCGCAACGGATGACCATTGAGGATCCGGTGCGCAGGCCTGAAGACCGCTTGCGCGTCGGTGATGTCGTTCAAATTGGGCGTTGGCGGCTCGACCCCGATGCCGAAGAGGTCGATATCCGCCGGTTTGCCGCGATCGACGACCGCCCGGCGAGTGCGGCGGGCGCGCTTGTCGTCGAACTCCGGCAGGTCCCGCAGGCTCAGGCAGCCCTCGTGTCGCTGGACCCGATGACCGGTGAAATTCTGGCCGTAATCGGTGGCTATGAATTCGCCCGCAGCCAATTTAACCGCGCCTTGGATGCGCGTCGCCAGCCCGGTAGCGCCTTCAAGCCGATCGTCTATGCACTGGCGATGGAGCAGGGGATGACGCCGGCGACGACCATCTTGGACACCCCTATTGTCTACGAAGATGCGGAACGAGAGTTTCGTTGGAAGCCCAAGAACTACGAGGGCAAGTTTTACGGGCGCATGACGTTGTCCGATGCGTTGACCCATTCCCGCAACGTCGTCACGATCCAGTTGGTGCGGCAGATGGGTCTGCGGTCTGTGCAGGATATGGCGCGACGCCTCGGTATTTCCAGTACCATGCCCGATGACCTGAGTATGGCGCTGGGCTCGGGCGTGGTCACACCGCTTGAGCTTACCCGTGCCTATGGGACGTTGGCGGCCGGGGGGCGCCGGTCCGAGCCTTTTCTTGTACGGGAGGTTCGTGACGCGACAGGCCGCGTCGTGTATCGCTACGATCCGCCGCATGCCGGCCCGGCAGGCTTCCCTTTCGAGCCGTGGGAAAACGCGCCGCCGCCGGTTTCTCGCGAGGTGCCGTTTGGCCTGCGGCAGCCCGCACCGGTATCCGCGCCGGTGCTCGAGGCCTTTCCCGAGGCGGTTTCGCCCGAAACGGCCTACCAGATGACCTTTATGCTCCGCAATGTGGTTGAGCGCGGTACTGGTTGGCGCGTGCGGCGCAGCGGCCGTGTCGTTGCGGGCAAGACGGGCACCACGGATGACAATATCGATTCGTGGTTCGTCGGGTTCACGCCCGAACTGGCGGTTGGTGTCTGGGTGGGTTACGACCAGTTGCGGACGCTGGGTCGTAACGAGACAGGCGGTCGAGTGGCTGCGCCGATCTGGGCCGACTACGTGCGATCGGCGGTCCCCCATGGTCCGGTCGATTTTGTGGTGCCGCCCGGCATCGAGTTTCGCCGCATTGATGTGGAGACGGGTGCCCCCGCGACACCGATTTCACGGCGGACCCTGCTGATGCCGTTTCGCGAGGGATACGAGGGTATTGCCAGTGCCGGTGAAACCGCGGTGGAGGAAACCGGCAGCGGCTTGCCCAGCACCGATTTCATGAATGATCCGGAGGCGTGGTAGCGTCATTCCGTAGGCGCTTGGCCGCTGCTTCGAGTAGATCGGCGCGCCGGCGCTTGGCCGGATCCTCTAGCACCCAACGCCACAGCGCATCAAGCAGGCGGCTTCGCGCAGCCCCGTGTACGTCGAGTCGCTCGAACAAGGCCGCCGCATCAATCGGCAGATCGGCTGGCCGGCGCGGCCACGTTGCGGCCTCGTCCAGTGCAATCTTGGCGGACAGCGCATCAAGGGTGGGTACGGGTGTACCGCGTCCCGTGGCGCGGTAATCGGCGCGCAAGAAGGTTACGAGTGCCCGTGTATCCGGCGCCGTAGTCGCCATCCAGACGCGACGCAGAACGTCATCGTCGCAGAGGCGTTGCGGGTCAAAGGTATGCGCGGCCACCAAGTGGAGCGCGCGCTCCGCTGTGCTGGCGGGCAAGGCCCACAGCGTAGCCGTCCGCGCGAGCACCGAATGGCTTGCAGCGGCATGGTCGGCCGAATGCCACGGTGGGGCATCGGCAACGGCCTGTGGCCACGGACTGCCGGATGCCAAGCGTGGCAATGCCTTGCCGCTGTCATGGAACAAACCAGCCAGCCGCAGCGCCGGGTCGGGTGGCAGCGCGGCAACCACATGACTGCTATGCACCCAAGGATTGAAGGCGTGGCGCGGTGGCGGCGGTGGTTGGTTCATAGCTGCCAGCACCGGGTGCAGGGCGTCCAGCAGGCCCGGCTCGCGGCCCATGGCACGCAGTGTCGAGCCAGCGCGGGCGCCGATCAGCAGCTTCAGCCACTCTGGACCTTGTCGCTCCGGCGCCGCCTCTCTCAGCAGCGGTAGCGCATGTCGTGCCGCCGCCAGGGTCGCTGCGTGCCAGCGCCAGCCCTGCGCGGTCCGCCGCCAGCCGCGCAAAATCCGAATCGGGTCGGTAGCAAAGGTCATGCGGCCTTGCGGCGCGCGCAATTGCCGAACTTCGCGATCGCGTCGTCCGCCGCACGGATCGCAGATGCGCCCGTCCGGCCAGCGTGCAGCAACGGCGTGGATTGTGAAATCACGGGCGGTCAGGTCGTCTGCAAGGGACTGGCCCCTGAGGGGGCTGACCTCAAGAAGCGCCTCTTGGGTACGCCAAGCGTGGGTTCCGAAACGGCCGCCAATGGCTACGCCACCTGCCGCCGCCAGCGCGCCGGCATCGAGCGTCGTAACCGCATCAACATCGGGCGCTGCTTGCCCGCCCAGCCAACTGAGCACCGCGCCGCCGACCAACCAAACCTCGCCGCGGGCGGCCAGCCGGTCGAGCACGACGGCGACCGTGGACGGCACGGCGGCGGACAGATTGCTCAGAGGTTGTCGATCCGCGTCTTGAGCTCGAGAAAGTGTGGGTTCTCGGGCTCCATGCTGAGCGCCAGCTTGATATTCGTACGAGCCGCTGTTGCGTTGCCCGTCGTCACGGCTTGGGCGGCGAGCTTGTAAAACCGCCCGCCCGGCCCTGTTCCACCGTCATATTCCTTCTGTGCTTTGGCATCGGCCTCGGCACTGTATCGCAGATTGGCTTGCCGGTCCTGAGCAAGCAGCACGTCGTAACGCCGACGCAGTTTGGGATCCTTGAGCACGTTGTAGGCTTCAGCGACCAGTTTGTAGACAATGTGGATCAGGCGGCGAAATTCCGGATCGCCCACGCGATGAAAGCGGTCCGGATGGTAACGGCGGGAGCGCTCATAAAACCGCCGCTTGATGGCGCGCTCGGTTTCTTCAGGCGCCGCACCGAGGATCTGATAGTAATCCATGCGCGGCAAGCGATCGACGATGCCACGAAGCTGATCGACCGGACTGCGACGATCCTCAGACAAGCTCTATCTCCTGGTGTGCCAAGGTGGCCGAGTCGATGGCTGCCCCTTCCATGCCCCCGCTGACCTGCAGGCTGGCTTTGGCTACCCGGCCGGTCGCCTCGTCCGAAGCCGATACGTGCACAAGGCCGTCGACGTCAATCTCAAACTTGACCTTGATGCGCGGCACTCCGCGCGGTTCCGGCGGCAGGTCGCCCAACACGACCTCTCCGAGGATCTCGTTTTCGGCGCCCTTGCGCGCCTCGCCCTGGACGACACGCACCCGCACCTCGGTCTGATTGTCGCGTGAGGTCGTGAACGTGCGCGACTCCTCGACGGGGATCTGGCTATTGCGCGGGACCAGGATTTCGGTGAGATCACCGGCCATGACTACGCCCAAGCTCTGCGAAGTCACGTCAAGCAGCAGGCTCGAGGGCGAGCGGCTGGTCAGGGCGTGCGCCTGGATCGCGGCGCCGACCGCAACGACCACGTCAGGGTTGATCGACGCATCTGGCGTGCGGAAGAAGTACTTTTCCACCATGTCGCGGACGAGCGGCATCCGTGTCGATCCGCCGACGAGGATCACACCGTCGAGTTCGCCCGCTGTCAGGCGAGCGGCCTGCAGGGCCTCATCGCACACGGCAAAGGTCCGTTGCACCAGGTCCTGCGTAAGTTGCGCAAATAGCGCACGAGAAATTTCCATGTCGATGGCCAGTTTCCGCTCGCCGTCATCGAGTACCAATTCGCGTATGCGGACCACTTCTTGCTGCGAAAGCTCTCGCTTTGCATCCTCGGCAATTCGCTTGAGACGCTGCAAGGCCTTACGATCTTCACGTGGATCGACCTTAAACTTTTCATTGAATCGCTGCGCCAGATAATCGATCAGCCTGTTGTCGAAGTCGTCGCCACCCAGATAGGTATCACCGGCTGTGGCGATGACCTCATACACATCGCCGCCAATTTCGAGAACCGAAATATCGAAGGTGCCGCCGCCGAGGTCGTACACGGCAACCCGCTGCTCTTTGCCGCCTTGGCCATAACCATAGGCCAGTGCCGCCGCAGTGGGTTCGTTG
>CAZUAB010000012.1:15074-29176 GCA_964617795.1 uncultured bacterium | reverse complement strand
CAGCGTCCAGGGACCGTGTACGGCGGCGGCCCAGTCGGCGGCGTCGCTTTGAAAGACGAGGGCGTCGGCTTTGCGCATGCCGATCAGGCGACCGGCCAGTTCGCTGGCCAACTCGCTCCAACCCGGATTGTGGCCTAGCACGACGACTGTACGTGTCGCGTCGGTCAGTCGCTCGAGTGCCGCCTTAACGGCCGCCGGTGAGCCACCGTAAAAGGACGGCTGATGATCGACCGAGGCCGAGATCCAGATATCCTCGGCGGCGGCCCAAGTGCCGATTGTGCGGGCGCTGTCGCTGAGTAGTACGAGATCAGGGTCCCAGCCGGCCTCGGCAAGTGCTGCCGCGACTCTTGCGGCATCAGCTGTTCCTTTGGGGGTCAGCGGGCGCGCGTGGTCGCCGCCGGGATGGTTGTCTTCGGCCTTGGCGTGGCGCCATAAAATCAGTGTTCGTCGGGGGTTTTCGCTCGGCATGGCAGGCCCTTCCGCTATTCATTCGCAAACTCGAGTACAAACCGGGAACCTTTGCTTTGAACCAGTGGTCCAACACCCTGAACGCGAAGATTACGAGGCGGTTTCGGCGATCTTCCTCCTCAAGGTGATACCGACGGATCTCCCCTTCCGCTCTTTGCCTCGCTTCGGCGTTCGGACGCCGCCCGGATCTTCCTCCCCGGGCGGCGTTTTTTTTGCCTCGCCTTCAGATCCAACGTTGGCGTCGGAAATACACGAGCAGCCCGCCCGCCACGATTGCCATCAAGGTCAGCGCACCGGGGTAGCCCCAAGGGCTGTCAAGCTCGGGCATGTATTTGAAATTCATGCCGTAGACACCAGAAATGAATGTCAAGGGAATGAAGATCGTCGCAATTACGGTCAGTACACGCATGGCTTCGTTCATGCGGTGTGACAGGCTGGACAGGTAGATGTCCAGCAGGTGTCCGGCCATGTCGCGGTAGATTTCGACGGTTTCGATGACCTGCACGAGGTGATCATAGGCATCGCGCAGGTAGGGCAGGGTCCCCGGTTTGACAATGTCCGAGGCTTGACGCTGCAGGGCCAAGACAGCCTCCCGCGCGGGCCACACTGCGCGACGCAGGCTGAGCAGGTCACGCCGGGCGGCGTTGACGGCGCTGGTTGTCAGCGCATCTGGGCTGTCGAGTATCTGCTGTTCGAGGCCCTCGAGATGTTCACCGGCCCGCTCCAGTACCAAAAAATACTGATCGATGAGAACGTCGACAAAGGTGTAGACAAGGTAATCGGCGCCCAGTGAACGTATGAGCCCCTTGTTGTTGCGCAGGCGCTCGCGAATGGCCTCAAACGGATCGGGGCTGCGCTCGTCAAAGCTCAGGACGACACCGGGCTGAAAGACAATCGACACCTGCTCATCTTCGAAGCCGCGCACTTGATCCCACTTCAGGGCGCGTAGCACGAGGTACAGGGTGCCGTCGTAGTCTTCGAGTTTGGGACGCTGGTCGGTATGCGTGATGTCTTCGAGCACCAACGGATGTACGCCGAAACGCTTGCCGATGGCGGCCAATGCGGTGGCATCCTGTACGCCGCTTGTGTGGATCCAGGTGACGGGTCCGGAGCACTCGAGTCCTGCGATATCTTCGGCTTTGACCGTGCGCTCCCGGACGGCATCGGGGCCGAAATCGCAGACCTGGATCTGCACAGGCTGTGTGGACTGCCCTTCGTCAGGCACCGTGTTGGCTAGGGTGCCTGGCGGCGCACCGGCTTGCAGGTTGCGGCGCTTGAGGCGTTTGAGTGTCGCCGCATGGCGTGGCGGTTTGGTGGGAGAGTGTCGACCCATAGACCTCATGCTAGCAGTCCGTGCCAATTTGGCCACGTGCCGATCGCGGTTCGGCAAAAGAAATATTGAGCTCACTACCCGTGCGGCGCCGGTGGTCGGTATGATGAGCGCATGGCTTACTCCGCCGATCTTGCCGTACGCCGTTATACTCGCTTCGCCTGGGGCGCGCTGATCTGGGTGCTTGCGGTGATTCTCTGGGGTGCGTTTGTGCGGGCTACGGGCTCGGGCGCAGGCTGCGGGGACCATTGGCCCGCCTGCAATGGTCAGGTGATCCCGCGCGATCCGTCGCTCGAGACGATCATCGAGTTTACGCACCGCCTGACCAGCGGTGCGGCGATGCTGGCTGCGATTGCCTTGCCATTGTGGGCGCGTCGCCTCTTTCCCGCGGCCCATCCGGTCCGCCGTTACGCCCGGCTGAGCCTGCTGCTGATGATCAGCGAAGCGCTCTTGGGTGCGGGCCTCGTACTGTTCGGCCTGGTTGCAGACAACGATGGCGTTGCGCGCGCCGCCGCCATGGCCGCCCACCTTCTCAACACATTTCTGCTGTTGGCCGCGATGGCTCGCACGGCGTATTGGGCAACGTATCCGCCGGAGGCTGTGGCGCCCGAGCGGCTATCGAAGCTGCTTCGGCGCTTGGGATACGGGGGGAGTGTCGGCTTGCTCCTCGTTGGGATGAGCGGCGCGATCGCCGCCCTCGGCGATACGTTGTTTCCGAGCGAATCGCTTGGCGAGGCCTGGGCGGCAGATTGGTCCAGCGCTTCACACGTTTTGATCCAATTGCGGATACTGCACCCCGTATTGGCCGTACTCGTCGGCGCCGCTATCGTCGCAGCGGCCGCCCGTATCACGGCTCACCGCGAGTCGCCGTTTGCCCACCGCCTTGCGCAGGCCGTTGGCGTCCTGGTTGGTCTGCAACTTGCGCTCGGCGTGATCAACGTCCTTCTGCTGGCGCCCGTCTGGTTGCAACTCGTGCACCTTCTAGTGGCTGATCTGCTGTGGATCGCGTGGGTGTTGGTGGCGCCGGCGGTGCGACGTGCCGGGTTTTCCAATTCGCAGAGTTTCCAATAGCACCTGCGGCCTTTGCGGCTAGGTGCAGGACATGCGATTGGCGTTGTTGTTCCCGGCACTGACCGTCTCCCCCGCCCGCCCGGCGTGCACCTCGCAACGCGGGCGGGTACGATGTTGCCCGTGAACCCCGTACCGTCGTTGCAGATGCTCGGCCGCTACCAGATTCGTCGCGTTCTCGGCGAGGGCGCGATGGGGGTGGTGTATCTGGCGTGGGATCCTGAGCTGGAACGCCCCGTGGCGCTCAAGACCACACGGGCGCTGCCCGAACTGGCACCGGCCAAGGTCGCCGAATACCGGGAGCGGTTCATGCGCGAGGCGCGGCTGGCCGGCGGGCTGCGGCACCCCAGTATTGTCACCATCTACGATGTTGGCATCGACGGCGAAATACCCTATTTCGCCATGGAGTACGTGCCGGGGGTGGGGCTGGACAAGGTCATGCAGATGGGGCGGAACGACGTACGCACCGTCGTCGGCGTCATCCGCAAAGTGGCGGGCGGGCTGCATTACGCGCACCAAAATGGCATTGTCCATCGCGATATCAAGCCAGCCAACATCCTTGTCGGGAGGGCTGGTGAAGTCAAGATCACTGACTTCGGTATTGCCCGTCCCGACGTCAGCGACCTGACGCAGGAAGGCCAGATGCTCGGCAGCCCATCGTATATGGCGCCCGAGCAGATCGAAGGGCGCGAGGTGGGACCGTCCACCGACCTGTTTGGACTGGCTGTCGTCATCTACACATGGCTGACCGGCAAAAAGCCCTTTGCAGCCGATTCTATCTCGGCCATCATCCACCGCATACTCCATGACGATCCGACGCCGCCGTCGGCCCTACGTGACGAACTGCCGTCCGCCTTCGACGCCTTCATGGCGCGGGCGCTCGCCAAAGACGCCGAGCAGCGCTTCACTGATGCCGCTGCCTTCTGGCAGGCCTGCGAGGCGGCGCTCGTCGAGGCACGTAGCCCCGCCCAGGCGTCGCCAGCACACGTGCCCAGCGCCGAAGTCCTGCGTGAAGAAGCCCCGTCGCTGGATCTGGGTAGTTGGGATGCCGACGAGCGCAGTCGGGTCGATCTCGTGTTGCACGAAATTGCCCGTTCCAGCCGCGGTGGCGGCACACGCGACCGGCATCGCAGTGACCCGTTACCGTGGATTATCGGCGCCGTTGTTGCAGGGCTTGGGATTCTGCTTCTCATCCTGCTATGATGAGCCTTCGATGACCGCCCGCTGCCTCGTATGCAAACAGGAATTCCAGCCGCCCGCGGCCCACGCGGCGCGGACCATGCTGCTCGTCTGTCCGCACTGCGGGTTCATCGGCCTGTGGGACGGTGGCCGCTTCGGCGTGCCCACCTACGAGGAAGAAACGTCGCTTGAGCGCATCGCTGGCGAGCCCCTGCGCGACAATGGGCCGGTGGCCGGTGATCAGACCGTGGCCGAGGACTGGGATCCCGAGCTGCCGTTGCCCTACAAGCGGCGGTTGTTTCTCAAGGTACTCACCGGCTCGCGCAAGGGCGAGGTCGTCGCCTTCGATTCGGGGCGCGCCGTGATTGGGCGCAACGAGGGCGACGTGGGCCTCGACGATCCCAAAATCAGCCGCAAACATGCCGTAGTTGAGGCCATCAGCCGCGAAAACGTGTTCGTACGTGACCTGGCCAGCACCAACGGCACGTGGCTCAATGGCGTCCGTGTGAGTTCCAAAAAGTTGCGCAACGGCGACGTCATCCGGGTCGGTAGCACCGAACTGCAATTCCTTTGGCAAGATGAAGACTGAAGGTCCGGCACTTACGACCCTGATCAGCTACGCACGCCTTGCGGTTATTTCCCGCTGGACGTTGCTTGGGCTGTCGGTCCTAGTGCTGCCGGTACTCGATTGGCTGGGCTGGCTGGGCCCCGCCTTATTGCCGCTCGTCGCGCTGGCGCTGATCGCTGCCTCGTACAACTTGATCCTGCACCTGCTGCTGCGCCATTGGGCGCGGCGCGGTCATGTGCCTCGCCGCCGCCTTGAGGCGGCCCGGCGTGCGTCGTCGCTGGCAGACCTGACCATTCTTGTCGGGCTGATTTATCTGACAGGCGGGCCCCACAGCCCGTTCTACGCCCTGTTCCTGCTGGCCTTTGTGTTCTTGGGACTGGTTGGGCGGACAACCGAACCACTCCTCTACGGCGTGCTGGTACTAGTCTTGCTATCCGGCATGTTTGCGGCCGAGCATGCGGGTGTCGTGCCGCACTTCGGCTTCGGGCCCGGCGGGCGCGGTCCCGGTGACCTCGTACCTGCACCGCCGTTGTTGGTCGGGATTTTGGCCTATTGGACGTTACTGACCGCGGCCGCCTTCGTGCTCGTGCACCTTGTGCGTCGCGAAATTCGTGACCGCGAGCTCCGCCTCATCGAAAGGCGGCGCCAACTCACCGAGGCCGAAGCATTTCAGGGCCGCGTACTCGAGGTTTTGCCGGTCGGTATCGTCGTCTTTGGCGCAGGTGGTCGGATTGCCCGCCTCAACCCGGTGGCGACGGCGCTGCTCGAAGCGGCGGACCCCGAGAGCAACAATCTGCTGCGTCTGCCACGCGTGATCGACAGCGGACTGAGCGGCTTTGTCGAGCGCCTGGTCGGTGGGGAACCACTTGAACTCGATAGCTTTCCTTGCGTTGTGCCTGGGCGCGGCAAGCCGCTCTGGCTACGGCTGCGTGGAGTGCCGCCGCGGACCCCGGCGGACGGGTACGAAGAGCCCGGCATCCTGCTTATCGAGGATATCAGCGCGCTCAAGGAGCGTGATGACCGTGAGGCGGTATTGCAGGAGCAGCTCTTTCAGGCCGACAAGCTGGCCAGCTTGGGTCAGCTTGCCAGCGGCGTTGCCCACGAACTCAACAACCCGCTGACGGCGATCGTCGGCACGGCGCAACTCGTCGCGTACATGCTACGCGAGGGGCACAGCGATGCCGCTGACCTCGGGCAGCGGTTGGAGCACATACAAGTGCATGGCAAACGCATCGAAGGCCTGATCCGGAGCTTGCTCGCCTATGCGCGGCCGAGTCGTGAAGAGCCCCGGGCGCTGCCCCTCAAACCGCTGGTCGACGAGCTGCTGGTGTTTGCCGAGTTCGAACTCAAGCGCGATGCGGTCGAGTTGCAGGTCGATGTGCCGGCAGATCTACCCGATTTCCTCTGCGCCAAGACCGAATTGCAGCAATTGATGCTCAACCTGCTTACCAATGCCCGGCACGTGGTGCCGCACGACAGTAGCGGTCGTATCGAGTTGAGTCTGTCGACGCAACAGGTCGATGGCCGGCAGATGCTACGCATCGTGGTTCGCGACAACGGTCCCGGCATTTCGGGAGACCTCATCGAACGCGTGTTCGAGCCGTTTTTCAGCACCAAAGACCCCAGCTTGGGCACCGGTCTTGGCCTCGCCATCGTCAATGCGATCGTCGAACGCTACTGTGGCGCCATCCATATCGAGACGGAACTGGGCGCTGGCACTGCCTTCATCGTGGATCTACCCTATCACGATAAGCTGCCTGCGACCCAGGAGGTCGGTGACGCGACCTTCTCGCCGTACAGCTGAAGTTACGGCGCGGCTGTTTGCGGCGCACCTTGCGGTCGCCAAGCGAGGTCGATTTTCAAGGCCGGAATCGCTAGGGCGATGCACCAAAGATCAATGACGTCGGGCGGGGTCGGTTCCGGGGCTGGGCCTTTATAGCCGCCAAGGGCACGGGCGGCCTGCAAGTAGGCCGTATCGCCGATGATGGGCGCGCCGACCGAGGCCAGGTGCAGGCGAATCTGATGACGACGGCCCGTATCGAGATCAGCCTCGACCCACGTACCTTGCGGCGTATCGGCAAGGGTACGGTAGCGAGTGCGTGCTGGGCGCCCCTCGGGTGGCAGCACGTCAAGCTTCATTCGTCCTTGGCGACCGCGACCGATCGGGCGATCGACGACACCTTCCGGTGGGGTCGGTGCCGCCGCACAACAGGCCAAGTAGCACTTGCGCGTATCAGGGAGATGCCAGGCCTTGGCGAAGCGGCGTTGCGCCTCGGGGCCACGAACAAACAAGACGATGCCGCCGACAGCGCGGTCGAGGCGACCGGTCGTGCGCAGATCACCCTCACCAGCCTCGACCAGTCGGGTAAAAAGATCGACTTCGGTGGTATTGCGAGCCGGCACCGTCGAGATACCGCGTGCCTTGAGGACGGCCAGCCAGTCGGCGCCGCGGGCGAGTTCCAGCCAACCTTTGTCACGCGCCGGTTCCATGCCTACAGTGTACCGCCCGGGGCGGTGATACGGCTCGCAGGGCCGAGGCCAATGTGCTACCTTGAATAGATCCGTATTCATCCGTGCCGCAAGGAGCCGTGTGCCGTGACGCTCGACGAACGCACCCGTCAGGAACTCGCCGCAGACCTCGCCCGCTGGGAAGAAAAGACGCTGGCCAAGGCGACGGCCAAGGCACCGGAGCGGCGTGCCGAGTTCGCCACCACGAGTGGTATTCAGATCAAGGCCGTTTATACGGCGCTCGACACCGCCGAGACAGACCCGCTCGCAGAACTTGGTTTTCCCGGTACGTATCCATTTACGCGTGGTGTCCAGCCGACCATGTACCGTGGCCGCTATTGGACAATGCGTCAGTACGCTGGCTTCGGCTCAGCCGAGGAATCGAATGAGCGTTATCGCTATCTGTTGGCCCAGGGTTCGACCGGTCTCAGCGTCGCATTCGACCTGCCGACCCAGATGGGGCTCGACTCGGACGACGCACGTGCCCGCGGCGAAGTTGGGCGCACCGGTGTGGCCGTCTCGTCGATCGAAGACATGCGCACGTTGTTCCGCGACATTCCGCTCGACAAAGTCACGACCTCGATGACCATCAACGCGACGGCTTCGACGTTGCTCGCGCTTTATATCGCAGTGGCTGACGAGCAGGGCGTACCGCGCGACAAGATCGGCGGCACGATCCAAAACGACGTACTCAAGGAGTACATGGCCCGCGGCACGTACATCTATCCGCCCAGCCCGTCGATGCGGATCATCACTGACATTTTCAGCTACTGCAGCCGCGAGGTGCCGCGCTGGAATACCATCTCAATCAGCGGCTACCACATCCGCGAGGCCGGCTGTACTGCCGTGCAGGAGGTTGCTTTCACCCTGGCCGACGGCATTGCCTATGCGCAGGCGGCCGTCGATGCTGGCCTGGATGTGGATGATTTTGCGGGCCGACTTAGCTTTTTCTTCAATGGTCACAACGATTTTCTCGAAGAAATCGCCAAGTTCCGGGCTGCCCGCCGCATGTGGGCCAAGGTCATGCGCGACCGCTTCAAGGCCAAGGACCCGCGCTCGATGATGCTGCGTTTCCACACGCAGACGGCGGGCAGCATGCTCACGGCGCAACAGCCCAAGAACAACATCGTCCGTGTGGCCCTGCAGGCGCTGGCGGCGGTACTCGGCGGCACGCAGAGCCTGCACACGAACGGCTTCGACGAGGCACTGGCGTTGCCGACCGAAGAGAGCGTCCGTATTGCCCTGCGCACACAGCAGATCATTGCCGAGGAATCGGGCGTGACGTCCACGGTTGACCCGCTAGCCGGCAGCTACGTGGTCGAATCGCTGACCGACGAGATTGAAAAGCGCGCGTGGGAGTACATTGAGCGCATCGACCAGATGGGTGGCATGGTACGCGCCATCGAGGCCGGGTACCCGCAGAAGGAAATCCACGAGGCGGCCTTCCGTTGGCAGCGTGAGGTCGAGACGAACGACCGCACCATCGTCGGTCTCAATCAGTTTCAGGTCGCACATGAGGCGCCGATAGAGCTGCTCAAGGTCGACCAGGCCAGTGAAGATCGTCAAGTTGCTCGCCTCAAGGCCTTCAAGGCCAGCCGCAATGCGACGGTGGTCGCCGAGCAGCTGCAGACGATCGAGAATGCGGCACGGGGAAGCGACAATCTGATGCCCGTGATCGTCGATGCCGTCAAGGCGGGGGTTACGCTAGGCGAGATTGCCGGGTCCCTGCGCGGCGTCTACGGTAAGTTCCAAGAAGTGATGATCCTCTGACCCGCAAGACGGCGTTCGTCGTCTTGCGCCGTTCGTGGTAAAATACTCGGAGAAGGTCGCGCCGGCTACACGTCCTCGGCGCGGGAACCCCCACACTTCCGAACGCAAGATCGCCATCGTCCAGGACGCCCCGGAGCCGCCCCTATGCCCGCGTTGCGCAATATCGCCATCATCGCCCACGTTGACCACGGAAAGACCACGCTGGTCGACGCCATGTTGCGGCAGGCGGGTATTTACCACGCCAATCAGCAGGTGGCTGAGCGCGTGATGGATTCGAGTGATATCGAACGCGAACGCGGGATCACCATTTTCTCGAAGAACGCGTCGGTGCGCTACGGCGAGACCAAAATCAATATCGTCGACACTCCCGGTCACGCCGATTTCGGTGGTGAGGTCGAGCGTATTTTGCGCATGGTCGACGGTGTGATCCTGCTCGTGGATGCCGCGGAAGGGCCCATGCCGCAGACCCGGTTTGTACTCGGAAAAAGCTTGGAACTCGGTCTCAAGCCGATTGTCGTCGTCAACAAGGTTGATCGCCCCGACGCCCGGATCGGCGAGGTCGTCGACGAAGTCCTCGACCTGTTCATTGCGCTCGGCGCCGACGACAGCCAAATCGACTACCCGGTTCTTTTTGGATCCGGCCGTGCCGGCTTTATGGACACAAAGCCTGGGGGCGCCTCCAAGAATCTCGAGCCTTTGTTCCAGGCGATCATTCAACACATCCCGGCGCCAGCCGTTTCTGACAGCGGTCCTTTGCAGATACTCGTATCGTCGCTCGACCACAGTGAATTTGTGGGTCGGCAGGGCGTCGGGCGGATTGAGCGCGGCACGATTCGGCGCGGCGACCAAGCGGTACGGATTGCAGTCGATGGCAAACAAACCAAGCACCGCATCAATCGCCTTGAAGTTTTTGAAGGGCTTGGCCGCAGCGAGGTCGAGGTCGCCGCGGCCGGTGAAATCGTCGTCGTCGCCGGCATCGACGAAATCGACATCGGCGAGACCATTGCCGACGCTGTAGCACCCGAGGGTCTGCCGCCGCTCAAGGTCGACGAGCCGACCTTGGCCGTCGAATTCATCGTCAACGATTCGCCGTTTGCTGGCCGCGAGGGCAAGTACGTGACCAGCCGTCACCTGCGCGCCCGGCTTTACGCTGAGGCCATTAAAGATCGTGCACTGCGTGTGTCGGATGGCGAGCAGGCCGATACGTTTCGCGTCATGGGGCGCGGTGAATTGCACCTAGGCATCCTGATCGAGAAGATGCGCCGCGAGGGCTACGAATTTGCCGTCAGTCGCCCCGAGGTATTGACCCGCGAGCACGATGGCCAGCGCGAGGAGCCGATGGAGGAGGTCGTTGTCGATGTGCCGGCCGAATACGTTGGCACGGTCATCGAGCGGTTGGGCCGGCGCAAGGGCAATATGACCGAGATGACGGAGCAGGGCGACCGTACCCGTTTGCGTTTCACCATTCCCACACGCGGCTTGATTGGTTTCCGTACCGAATTTCTGTCGGCGACGCGTGGCGAAGGCGTGCTCAATCACCGGGTCGTCGGATGGGGGCCTTGGCTAGGGCCGATCCCGCAGCGGCAACGCGGGGCGCTGGTTGCCCTTGAGGCCTGCGATACTGTCGCATACGGCCTCTTCCAGCTCGAGGACCGCGGTGAGTTTTTTGTCGGCGCCGGTATCCCCGTCTACGGCGGCATGATCGTTGGCGAATACAATAAGCAGGGCGATTTGGTCGTCAACGTCGGCAAATCCAAGAAGCTGACCAACGTGCGTGCCTCCGGGTCGGACGACGCGGTCAACCTGACGCCGCCGCGACGGATGAGTCTCGAGAACTGGCTTGAGTTTATCAACGATGATGAGCTCATCGAGGCGACCCCCGAGTCGATCCGCGGCCGCAAGAAGCTGCTTGATCCGGACGCCCGCAAGCGTGCCGCCAAAAAAGCGAACATCGAGGCCTGACGGGCCGACACGTTGCGGGGCGATTGGGGTGGATTTGAACATCTGGTAGAATTTCCGCAGTGTGCCGGCGCTCCGATGGGGTCGGTAGTGACGGAAGGCGAGCTCCGGATGATGCCTGCTTTCGGACCACGGCTCGTTTTGCTTGCGGCTCTTGTGTTGGCCGCCTGCAGCGAGGCCGATGTTGCGGCGACGACCGATCCCTGTCCGACTCCACTCATCGAGGCGGACCCGGGCCGTACGGCAATCGTCCGGCTGCCGATGCGCGACTGTGCCCGACTCGTTACCAGCGTTCACTTCCCGACAGGTGCGGGGCCGTGGCCCGTCATCCTCGTTCGTACGCCGTATGGCCGTGGCGAGGAAGGTATGATGCCGGTCGACGGGGCCAAACTCCAGTTTGTACCTCGTGGCTACGTGGTCGTCTCGCAGGACGTACGAGGCCGCTTCGGCAGCGACGGCGAGTTTGTTGTCTGGCAGTACGAAGGCATCGATGGCGCGGACACCTTGGCCTGGATCGAGCGGCAGCCGTGGTTCAATGGCCGTGTCGGTGTTTGGGGCGCCAGCTACCTTGGCTTCACCGCGATTGCGGCCGCCGTGGCACGCCCGGATCTGGTACAGGCCGCCGTGTTGCAGGTGACGCAGTCCGATTTTTACCGGGCTGCGTACGAACACGGCGTGATTCGTGCCGATACCGCCGGCACATGGCTGTTGGGCATGGCCGAACGAGACGGCTTTCGGATGACCTCCGATGAGGATCGCGGCAAGGCCGTACTGGAATTCCCCCTCAACGAGGCCGATCGCCGCACGATCGGGGAGCATACGATCGATGACGCGTTCATGGCCAACGGTACCGATTCCGACTGGTACCGCAAAGCGGTAGACCCTGCGGATTTCCGTGCGTTGGATACGCCCATCTACATGGCGGCCGGTTGGTTTGACTTCATGGTCGCCGGGCAATTGGCGGACTGGAATGCGCTTGTCGGACACCGCGCGGGGCGAGATCTTTTTCTGACTATCGGGCCATGGACGCACGTGATGGGCACCATGGATCAGCACGACTTCGACTTCCCGGACGGGCGCTCGCTGATACATGACTTAGGCCGCGAGGCTGTCTTTTTTGATCGCTATCTCAAAGACGCCGACGACGCTGTCTTCGATGCCACGCCCGTCGCGTGGTACGACGGTGGGCGTGGGGTTTGGAGCGCTTCCGATCGGCTATGGCCCGCCGCGACACGCGATCTCGTCTGGTACGCGGCGGAGATCAGCGGTGCACACGGATGCGCGCCTCTTGGGACGCTCAGCTCTGTTGCTGCCACGCGTGAGACCCAAGCAGACTGGATTTACGATCCGCACGAGCCGATTCACCTGAATGGCGGCCAGCTCATTGACTTTGCTCTCTGGGGCATGCGCCGGGAAATCAATTGGTGTGCCGAGGCAGCGGCTGTGCTGGAGTCCGAGCCGCTCACCGAGGCATTGGAGATAGCCGGCACGATCACGGTTTCGCTGAGAGTTGCCGTAGATACTGCGGACAGCTCGATCTTTACCCGGCTATATCTTGTCGACGCCGACGGGCAGGCCTACAATCTGCGCGAGGGGGCGATGCTGCTCAGTCATCGAGAGGGTGATGCCAGGAAGGTCGCGTACAGTCCGGGGGAGAGGGTAACGCTCGATATCCCACTGGCGCCGCTACGCTGGACATTGCAGCCGGGGCAGCGGCTGGGCCTCGCCGTCGCCGGTTCGGGTTACCCGCTGATCGTGCCGCACACAAACACGGCAGGTGACTGGACGGCCGCGCGGGATCCGCAGCCGACCACGCAGTCACTGTATGCCGGACAGGGCCCTGAAGCGACCGTACTGCGAATGCAGGTGCGTTGAGGTCGGCGGCGGGCTGCAGCGGCCGGATGGCTGAAATCATAGGCCCTCTTGCCAGCGCATAAAAAATGGGGACACCGGGAAGGTGCCCCCATCTACAGGTTTGTTGCAGGTCGCTGCTGAATCGAACGCTCAGCTTTGCATCAACTCCATGATCGCCCCCATGATGTCTTCCCTAGCAGGGGCATCGGCAATCAACTGGTTTTCGACGGCGCCAGCCAACGAAGCGATTGTCCAGAGCTGCTTGCCGCTCGAAATCTTGCGGGCGCTGTGCCAGCCGCGCATCAGCCAGACCATGTCGCCCGCCACCCGCAGCACTTCGCCGTTCAAGACGCAACCTTCGCTAGCCAGATAGGCCACCACCGGCGCTACGTTTTGTGGTCCGAGCTTGTCGAACTCGCCTTCGGCCGGGGTTGCGGCCATAAACGCGGCCATCGACGGTGTGGCATCGGTGGTCAGGCGGGTACGGGCGATCGGCGCAATCGCATTGGCTTTGACGCCATAGCGTTCCATCTCTTTGCCAATGATCATGGTGAAGGCAGCAATTCCGGCCTTGGCCGCGCCGTAGTTGGCCTGCCCGACGTTGCCGAGTAGGCCAGCATCGGAACTGGTATTGACAATACGGCCGCTGACGGGCTTGCCGGCCTTGGATTGCTCGCGCCAGTACACGCAAGCGTGCTTTGAGAGGTTGAAGGTGCCCGTGAGGTGGACCGCCATCACGGCATCCCACATGGACTCTTCCATGTTGAAAATCATGGTGTCGCGCAGGATGCCTGCGTTGTTGACGACGATATCGAGCGTCCCAAATTCCGAAACCGCCAGGTCGACGAGGTCTTTCATCGCCTGATGGTCGGTAACATCGGCGTAGTTGGCAACAGCTCGCCCGCCGCCGGCCTTGATTTCGTCAACCACCTCCTGGGCGGGTGTGGCGTCGTTGCCCTCGCCCGAGAAGTTCCCACCGACATCATTGACGACAACGGCTGCACCGGCGGCTGCCAAAGCCAGCGCCTCCTCACGCCCGATACCGCGGCCTGCACCAGTGATGATTGCTACACGTCCTTTGAGGTCCATTTGCTACTCCTTGGTCGATGAGGGGGTTCCCGGAATTGTTGACTCTAGCGTCAACCAGCTCCGCATGCTACCCCGATGGCCGTGTACGGTCAAGCCGAAACACTCCTTGAATGAATGCTAAAAACGGCAAACTCACGTACACTAACGCGCAGGGCCTAGTGTTGGTGTAATTCTAATCCGGAGGCTCACCAATGCTGCATTGCGACTTGCGATCGAATTATTTCGATGTACAATAGTGTGTCACTAGCGGTACGTACGAAGGAACTTGCATGTTGATGATCGGCCCAACTTGGATCGGCGCCCCGTTCT
>CAZUAB010000012.1:0-15064 GCA_964617795.1 uncultured bacterium | reverse complement strand
GGCCGCAGAAATGGCCGCACGGCGCACGGAGGACGCCCGCAAGCGCGCGGTGCTCGAGCGCCGGTCGGCATTCCGGCTGTGCGAGGTGCCGCAATGAACATCTTCGACTGCATCGAATGCGGCGCCCCGTTCTTGCGGGAGTTAAGCGGTCAGGACCTCTATCACGTTCTAACGGTTATCAAGCAAGAGCGTGCCAGTGGCACCATGGAGCTGGCCATCTCCGCAGGTGTCGTAGAGATGCTCCACTTCGATGAAGGTAAGCCTCAAGAGGGTAGTGAAAAGATTGCGGCACTATGCCGCCGTGGTGCATTGGTCGTTGCTTGGATGCCTGGACGGCCTAGGGCGCACGCGGGGCAAGATGAAAATACATTGCCGCCGACCCCCACGCTAGAGGACGCACTGCACCAGGCGTTGCAGACTGCTGCGGCATTCCGGAGCGGTGAGGCTTGGGCAGTGGTTACACGACGGACCGAAGTGGTCGCCCGCTCCAATGAGCAAATTCCCGGCCTGCAATCCATCGTCGGCCTTGTGGCCGAGGTCAATGGCACGTTTTCCCGGCTGCTCGACGAGCGGCACCTTGAGCGCGCCTGTATTGCGACCGTCGATCATCGTTACGGCATGGCCCTGCTCGGCGGCCCTTGGATGGTTGTCTACCGCATTACGCCGGGCCATCAGGCCGACCTCAACGATACGGTTGAGGCGGCCCGCAGAGTGTTGCATGACGGTGCGGCGGATATCGGCGAGGATGCGTTTCGAATTGCTTCGCGGGCTGGCTCCAAGCGACAAACGGAATATGTTCGCTTTCGGCCGAGGCTCTATGAGCCGCTACAGCGGTCAATTCAGCAGGCACTGGCACTGCGCGAACGAACTTGGGTGCAGACTTGGTTTCGGCCCGAGGGACAGTCTGTCGTGGCAATCGTACCACGCAGTAGCGACCCCCGGCAGGAAATCGACGGCGATTTTGAGGCGCTTGTTGCTGCGGTGACTGGTGATTTCGGCCGGGTGGTAGGAGAGCGACCGGTTGATATGGTGCTGCACGCCGACGGCGCGACGCTTTGGTGCGTGTTTGGTGCGGATGGCGGCGTCATCGCCAATCGGTTTGACACGCGCGAATTGATTTACAAATGGCTTGCGCACGATTTGGCCGGGTCGGTCCACGCGGCTGTAAGCGCTGCCGGTTGAGCCAGTCTCAGGCCCCTTTATATTGGGGCGGCCGCTTCTCGAACCACGCTGCAATCGCCTCGGCGAAATCTTCGGATTGCAAGAAGGCGCTGTTCCACGTGGCCACATACTCCAATCCGGCCTCAATCGTTTTGCCATCTTGGTAATTGAGCACCTGTTTGACCCCCTGAACTGTGAGCGGCGCCAATGCCGCAATCTCGGCCGCCATCGTGCGGGCTGCTTCGAGCAGCGAGGCATGGTCGGGCAAGATACGGCTGACCAGGCCGAGTCGCAGCGCTTCAGCCGCATCAATATCACGACCGGTCAGTGCCAGCTCGCGCGTGGCCGCATCGCCGATAATGCGCGGTAGGCGTTGCAGGCTGCCGACGTCAGCGACAATTGCGATCCTGGTTTCACGCAGGCTGACGCGCACATCCGCGCTGGCCAGGCGTATGTCGCATGCGGCAACCAGGTCGAGCCCACCGCCAATACACCAACCGTGGATCGCCGCAATGACCGGCTTGCGATTGTATGCTGGTGCGCCTGTTTCGCGCTGCCAACGCAAGATAAGATCACGAAGCTGCATGCGCGGCCCCGCCGTCGAGCCTTGCAGAATCGGGCCCAGTTCACTCATGGCGGCCGCCAAATCGAGCCCGGCCGAAAAACCATCCCCTGCGCCGTGCAACAAAATCACCCGTACGGACTCTGTGCGATCGAGCAGGGCGAAAACCTCGCCGAGTTCACGGAACATGTCGGGGCTCATGGCGTTGCGAGCGGCCGGTCGGTTGAGAACGACCTCCGCCACGGGGCCGTCGTTGTGCACGTCGAGCGTCGACCAGGGGTTGGTGTTGGTCATGGCAATCTCCTTGGATGTGTCCACGGTAACCGGTTCCGGCGCGTGTCGCAAGTATTCGACGGGGTGTTTTTCGGCACGCGCCAACTGTCGGGATTCGGCCAAATTTGCTAGAATATGCGACTCATGACGTGCTTTGTCCATCGTGCGTTCCGACGCGCTTTGCTGCTGCTGGCATTTACCCTCCTGGCGGCGGGCTGTGCCGCCACCGCCGTCGTACGCGGCGAGCTGCTGCGCCCCGATGACCTTCAGGTCGCCGATGCGATTCATGTGGTTCCCTTCGAGAACATATCCGCGGTGCCCGATGCCGGTACCCGGATCGCCGATCTGGTTGCCGACGAGCTACGCGGCTGGCAGGGCTATGCCATCCGCGACCGCCACACACTGACAGAGCTTGTGGCACGCGGCGAACTTGCCATCCCCGAACGTTGGAGCCGCGCCGAGGCCATCCCAATGGCCATGCGCACCGAAAGCCGGCTCGTACTGACGGGCTTTGTCCACGAGTACGGTTATGTGCGCGAGGGCGCCGATCTTAGTGAAATTGCCAGCCTTGCGGTGACGATGCGGCTGATTTCTGCCGACAGTGGTCGTACGGTCTGGAGTGGCGTGCTCCTGGCCAAGCAGGGCAGCGACCGTGATCCTGGTAGCCTGTCGTTGGCCCGGCTGGCCCGAGATTCGATGCGCGCAATCTTCCGCGACATGTTCACGGCCCTGCGCGCGTGGCAGGATGCCGCACTTCGGGAGGTTGCCGGATGAAGCGCGGCCTTGCCGCCGTGCTGTCTCTGTGCGTGGGGTGTGCCCATGGCGCGGTACGTGTCGACACGACGCCGGCGCTAGCCGCAACGCCGGTGCGCTGCGTTGTCGTGCCGCCGTTTGAGCGCAGCGGGGGGCTACCTGGAGCTGGGCGGTCGGCGGCTGAGTTGGCGGCGTCGCAGCTTGAACGTAGTGGGCGTATGCACGTACTTGAGCCTGCGGCGTGGACGTGGGCGTTGGGCCAGTTCGGCGGCGAATTCAAAGCCGACGAGCCCGCCTCGCTGGCACGCCTCGCCAATCATTTGGGCGCCGATGCTGTCTTGCTGGGGCAAGTAACCGAGTGGGCCTATAGCGATGACCCGCAGGTCTATCGCGATAAGCAGCCCCGAGTTGCGTTGACCTTGCGTTTGGTCCGCACGAAAGATGCGACCACGTTGGCCTCCGTTGATCTTTTTCGACAGCCGAGCCGGCAAGGTAGCCACATCGCGTTGCTTAGCGGGCTGGCCGAAGATGTGTTGGCCGATGCATTGTCGGTGATGACGGCCGGTTTGCCACCGGCGGGTGATGAGCCATGCCGATTTGAGCGCATGCAACGGGCGGCCAAAGCCGACGGTCAGCCGGCGGCCCCCGCAGCGCCCGCTGCGCGCGCTTGGAGTGCAGCTCGTCCGGCTGCGCTTTCTACGGCGGCGGTGGTGCTCGCCGAGCGTCTGCAAAAGGGCAGCACTGTGCCACTGCGCGCGGTTTCGTTCGAGTATCGTACCCTTGACCTGCAGCCCGGTTCCGAGGCAGAACTTGATGTCGTGGCCGAGTTGCTCCGGGGCTATCCCGATCTTGGTGTGGCGGTTGTCGTTCACACCGACAACGTGGGTGAGCCAGCAGATTTACGGGCATTTACGCTGCGGCAGGCAGAGGTCATTCAGGCCGCGCTGCTTGAGCGAGCAGTGCAGGCGTGGCAGGTCACGGTCGAGGGGATGGGGGGGGATGAGCCGATCTTGCCCAACATTAACCGACGCAACCGACAGGTGAATCGCCGCGTCGAGCTGCGGCTCGTTGTGCCACCTTCTGGAGGCTGGTAAGCCCATGGCCAAGCCGAAGATCCTACTCGTCGATGCCGACCTCAAGAGCCGCCAGATGCTCGAAATCTCGCTCAAGAAGGGTGGGTTTACGGTGACCAGTTGCGGGGAGGGCGAAAAGGCCCTGCAACTTGTCGATACGCTGTTGCCCGACCTGATTGTCGCCGACATCGACTTGGCCGGCTCAATGGACGGGTTCCTATTCTGCGAGGTGCTCAAAGAGAACCCCGAGTATCGGCGGATCCCCTTCATCTTCCTGTCCAAACGCAAGTCGGTTGAGGATAAAATTCGCGGCCTCGAGTTGGGGGTAGATGATTACCTGACCAAGCCGATTTACCTCAAGGAGCTCCTTGCGCGCGTCCGCATGATCCTCGAGAAGATGCGCCAGGAGAGCTTCGAGCAGTCGGGCAGCGACCCGCAGTTTCAGGGCGATTTGTCGCAGATGTCGGTGGTCGACCTTCTGCAGACGATGGAGATGGGTGGCAAGACGGGTGTTGTGCACTTGGAACGCGGCGGGCGGACGGCGCGGTTGTTCTGTCGCCACGGGCGAATTGTCCATGCCGTGGTCGACAATCTGGTCGGCGAACGGGCGGTCTATCGGGCGCTCCTGTGGAATGATGGCGGATTTCGGATCGATTTCCGCAACGCCCTGCAGACGCAAGAGACGATCCAGGTCTCGACCCAGGGCCTGATCATGGAAGGCATGCGACGTCTCGACGAACTTGAGCGCCTCAAGGAGCAGTTGCCGCCGCTGTCCACGTATCTGGGCATCGATTCGCAGACAATTCTCGACGAACACCCGGACCGTTTCCCGGCCAAGATCGAGAATATTCTCGCGGAGTTCAGTGGTGAAAAAACACTCGAAGAAGTCGTCGAGTCACTGCCATACGATGACCTTGAAAGCCTGGAAATCATCTCCAAGCTGTATTTCCAGGGGTTCCTGCTCGAGGTCGATGCGTCGTCTGCAGCCGCCGCCGAGACGGGGGTCGGCACGGGTTTCGGCGGTGCAACCGCAGGCAGGTCGCCTGCGCCTTCGAGCGCCGCGCGTCTTCCGGGGGGCAGTTCGACGCTCGATACGCAGATGCTCAACTTAGAAGAAGCTTCGCGTTCGATCGAAGAAATCAAGAAGCGGGCGCGTTTGGGTGCGAGTAGTGCCGCGCCGGTTTCTGACGCAGCTCCGGTAGCGCCGCCCGCGCCGCCCGTCGACACTTCTGCGGTTGCGCCGACGCCACCGGCGGCTTTGGGTGAACTCGGCGATGATACGGGATTTGAACTGGCCGCGCCCGACTGGGATGACGATGGATCCGACGTGAACGAAGCTCCTGAGGCCGCAGCGATGGGCGCGGCGTTGCCTCCGGAGGACCGGGCAACAATTTCGGCGGAGTTGGCCGCAAAGGCGACATCGGTCGTACACGCTGACCATGCGTCGGCGCGCCCCGCCGCCGGTCAGCCGCGGATCGTCGATGACCCCGAGGCCGTCGCCGCCCTGTTCGATCTGCCTCCCCAGATTTCTGCACCACCGCCACCGATGTCGCCGCCCCCAGCCGCGGAGCGGCCTTTGCCGCGCGCGACAGAAGAAACACCGGCGATGCCGGTGGCAATACAGCCGCCCGCGAAGTCGGGCGCGGTGTCCGCGAAATCGGGTGGCACAGGTCGGTGGATTGCCATAGCCACGGTGCTTGTACTGCTGGCCGGCGGGGCGATTTGGCGCCTCCAAAGAGGCGCCATCGAGCCGCCGGCCGATGCCTACGCACTGACTGAGCAAGCCGAAGTTGCATTGGCCGAGGCCAGGGTTTCCGACGCGTTACGTTTGGCTGAGGAGGCGATCGGACTCGATGGACGCCTTGGCCGCGCCCATGCAGCACGAGGGCGTGCACTGGCCCAAATCGGACGCACCGATGACGCAATCGCCTCTTTCGGTGATGCGTTGCGCAGCACGCCGACGCTGCATGATGCGCGCCTCAACGAACTTACGCTGCGCTTTGCCCGTGGTGATGCGCCAGGCGGTTTGCAAGCAGATTTGCAGACGCTGCTGGTCAAACTCGATCCTGCCGGTGACCGCAATGTCTGGCTGGATGCGACATTCCTGTCAGCCCGGTTGGCCATTGCCGTCGAAGATTGGCCGACCGCCCGTCGGCAACTGCAGACGGCAAGGGCCGCGGCTCCGGACGATATGCGGATTCCTACGCTGGCTGCCAAGATTCCCGAGCCGGCAACACCGCCGCCTCCGGCCCCCGCCGCTTCCCCCGTAGCAACAAGGCCGCAGATCAATCCGGTTGCCAAACCACCCGCGGCCAAGCCGGCCTCGGTCAAGGCGCCGGCTGCGGCAGCAGCCCCGCCGGCCCCCGTCAACGCCCGGCGACTTGCGGACGAAGGTTTGGCGCTTTATCGCAAGGGCAAACTCGGTGATGCCGAGGTCAAGCTGCGGGCCGCCGCCGCGGCAGCGCCGGACGATGCGGACGTGCTCGTGGACCTTGGGCGGGTGCTGGTCGAACGGGGCCGTGACGATCAGGCATTGGAGATTTTCCTGCGTGCGGGCAGTCTGGATCCACGCAATGCCCGTGTCTATGTCAACCTCGGCTCGGTGTATATGTTCAAGGGCGATCGCGAACGTGCCCGCAAGGCCTACGAAGCCTACCTGACGTTGGTGCCGGCAAGTTCCAAGGATGCCCTCGAAATCCGGAAGGTGATGGAAAACCTATGACAAGCGCCGCTCCGTCCGGACGCGTCTATGTGCGAATCCCCGCCCAACTGCAAGTGGGAATCCGCGAGAGGGCCCGCGAGGCAACGATCTGGTTTTTGTCACGCGACCTGTCGCTCGGAGGCGTGTTTCTAGAGAGCGACCTTTTGCTCGATCCCGGTACGCGCCTATGGCTGCGCTTTCGGGTTGACGACGGTCCAGAGGCCGAGGTGCGAGGATCGATCGTCTGGGCGCGTGCAGAGGCCGACGGCCCAAACGAGCCGGCCGGGATGGGTGTTGCCTTCGACGAGATGCCCGTTTCGACGATGGATGCGCTGTCAGCCCTGATCCGCCGCGAGGCGGGACGCCTTACCCACGAGGACTGAATGCGGCGCCCTCAAGGTGCTGTAGGCCGACGGACAGCAATTGCTCCCAGAGCGGCTGCAGGTGGCGGACCTTGATCATGAAATGCTCGAGAAGCTTGAGACGAAGCTGCATGGCCGCCTGAGGATACTGTGCAGCAAACTCGGCAAGGCCCTCTTGGGAGAGGCGGGCGACAAGTCCCGGACTGATCGCCTTGGCCGTTACGAGCCGCGGACCGGCCGATAGCAGTGCGGTTTCACCAAAGGTTTCACCAGCCAAGAGCTGCGCGATCGGTACGGGCGCACCATCAAGATTGCGCTGCAGCATCACCGTGCCGCTGATCACGACGTAGAGGCTGTCGCCCTGCCCTGACTCTTGGAAAATCAGCGAGTTCGCACCCACCGTTTCTTCCCGAAAGCGTGAGAACAAGGCTGCCTTTTCGGCCTGCGCCAGCTTGCGAAACAGCACGTGTTTGGCCAGAACGGTAACGGTCTCTCGCTTCATCCCCGCATGGTACACCGCGTTGCGCAGCCGGTCAAGGATCGTTGGCCAGCCCCGCGGCGCTGCGGTATCCTGAAACCAAGCTGCCGCGCTTTTTTGCGGACCGGCCGCGTGCCCACCGCGCTCCCAACCGAACCCACCTTTTTTCAAGGAGATCCTCCATGCGTGTTTCCGAAATCCACGACATCCTGCGCGATTCCGTTCGTACCTTCGCGCGGGACCGCATTGCGCCGGGGGCCCGGGAGCGCGACGATCACGAGTTGACCGATCTTGACTTGTTCCGCAGCCTAGCGGGACTTGGCTTGATGGGCATCACGGTGCCCGAGGAATTTGGCGGTGCCGGCATGGATGTGCGCGCAGCGACGATCGCCCTCGAAGAGGTCGCGTACGCCGATGCAGGATTGTCGCTCAGCTTTGGCGCGCATGCCATCCTGACTGTCAACAATATCGTCCACAACGGCAATGATGAACAAAAGCGACGTTACCTGCCGAAGCTGGCATCGGCCGAGTGGATTGGCAGCCTCTGCATGACTGAGCCCGGCGCCGGCTCGGACGCGGTCGGTGGTATGCGCACCACGGCCGTCCGCGAAGGTGATCACTGGGTAGTCAGCGGCCAGAAAACCTTCATTACGAACGCGCCGTATTCAGACATTTTTGTCGTCTACGCCAAGACCAATCCCGAAGACCGCAATCGGGCCCTGTCCGCCTTTATCGTCGAACGTGCGTGGGAAGGCGTTTCCTTCGGCACAAAATTCGAAAAGATGGGCATGAAGTCCAGTCCGACCGCCGAAGTGTTCTTCGACAAGGTCAAGGTGCCGGCGGGCAATCTGCTGCGCGAAGAAGGCACCGGCACGCTGCAGATGTTGCGCAACCTTGATGTCGAGCGGGTGACGCTGTCGGGCATCAGCGTGGGCATCGCACGTGCCGCGCTGGACAAAGCCTTTGCCTACGCCTGCGAGCGCAAGCAATTTGGCCAGCCGATCGCCAGCTTCGGCATGGTTCAGGCCATGCTGGCGGACATGGCCGCCGAAACACGGGCCATTCAGCTCATGGTGATGGAGGCGGCTCGTCGCCTCGACGAGGAGCCCGAAGGCCGCCACAACCGCATTGCCGCTGAGGCCAAACTGCTCAGTTCGGAACTGGCGACCAAGGTGGCCATGCGGGCTGTTCAGATTCTCGGCGGTTACGGCTACATCCGTGAATACGGTGTCGAGCAACTCGTACGTGACGCCAAGTTGATGGAGATCGGCGCGGGTACAAGCGAGATTCTGCGCACGATCATCGCCAAAGAGATGGTCCGCCAAGGCGAGACGGTCTGAGGCGCGCGGTGCCGCCCCTCAGATCAACTCAGGGAGGCGGCCCCTCAGGTCGTCGCCGGTAAACGCCGTCAGGTCCTTGTCGAGGGTTTCGACTTTGATAGCCTTCAGGCGCGGCTCCGCGGCACTGCGCAGGTGGCCAAGGATCCCGGGTGCCGCCACCAGCAGCACCCGCTGGATTCCGTGTTCTCGGGCCAGGTCCGCCAGGCGGTCGCACAGAACACGTGCGAAGTCGGCAGCAATCTCGTCACGCAGACCGCGCAGTTCATCCATGGCGTTACGCCTGCTGCCTACGCTCTCGAACGAGCGCCCCGGCGCGTCATCAAGCAGTTCTTGGCCCTTGGCGCGGCCATCCGGGTTGTCGTGACTTTCGACCGTGCGCAGCGCAGCACGCCCGCCTGCGCTGATATAAATCGTCGCTTCAGAAGCGTTGGCGACCAGGCAAAGTAGGGGATTTCCGGTGCGGGGCGCCGTTTTCTGGGTCATAGGAATCTCCTGGTGGCAGTTTTGTGGATTTGGGCTACCGTGCGAATTGCCGTTGTGCCCACGTGCATCGTACAGTCTAACCCAACCAAGGGCTGCGACGTTGTTGCAGGAGGCCGTTGACCATATCCTGAATGGTACTCCGCAGCGTCTCGTTCAACTCGTTGACGGCAATCTCGTCACCCGCAGCCTCCTTGCCCAACCCCTGCAAATCGAGTGGGGCGCCGAATCGGATCATCCATTTGCCAGGCAGCGGCAGGAGTCCCAGCGGACCGAGCCAGGGGAACGTCGGCGTGAGCGGCAGGAAATTGAACTCGGCGCCGGCGATCGGCAGGCGCAGCCGCGCGAGCAGCGGATAGATCTCCTCACCGCCGACGATTGCAACCGGAATGATCGGCACACCGGTCTCGAGCGCCAGCCGGATTGTGCCGCCACGGCCGAAGCGCTGGACCCGGTACCGGTCGCGCCAACGTTTGGTGACGCCTTTGGCTCCCTCGGGGAAGAGCGTGACCAAATCACCATCGGCAAGCAGCCGTCGGGCATTCTGCTGCGATCCGCGCATCGCGCCAAGGCGAGTCAGCAACAAATTGAGCACCGGCAGCTCCATGAACCAATCTTCGATGAGGATCCGTGGTGCACGTCCGGCGGGGTGCAACTCCTCGACCGCGTAGCGCAGCATCAGAGCGTCGAACGGCAGCAGGCCGCCGTGATTGCCTACGAGAAGTGCCGGACCAAGTGTCGGCACGTTACCGATGCCTTCTACCTCGGCGCGAAAATACTCCTCGAACAGGAAGCGCAACCACGGCCGTACTCGCTGCCAGGCCTGAACCGAGGCGCCTTGTGCGTCGACATCGGCGGGTGCGTCACCCAAGCCCAGCTGGGCCAGCCGTGCTGTGAATACGCGGGGGTGCAGGTCGCGAAGCCATTGTCCGAGCGTGCGGTGTCCAGCCTCACGTGCGGCACGGTCGGCCGCTAGCCGCCGTAGACCGCGCAGTTCCTTTTCGACCCACTGCAGATGCAACTCGACCGAGCGGGCGTCGCGGTCAACCTTGGATGGCGGCGGCTCGCGGTGCATGCCCAGTCGCTGCCACGCGGCGGTGAGCCGGTGTTCAAGCTCTTCGAGGCGGTCGGTTGTCTCCGGCGGTAGCGTTTGTGCGGTGCTCACGCCGGCATTCCCAGGCGCTCGGAAATGGCACGGCAGACCTCATCGAACGATGCTGCTGCCGGTGAGCCCGAACGGTAATCCCAAATCGTACGGCCCCAGCTTTGGGCCTCGTCGACGGCCACGGCAAAACCGAGCGTCGGTGTGACAGCAGCCGGGAAGTAGGAGCGGAGGCGGCCCAAAACATCCTCGGCCATGCGGGTACGGCGATAGAAGGTTGGCACAATGGCCGAGAGAATCGGCCGCTTGCCGCCGTTGTCCGCGCGCACGGCGTCGACCGTCTGCACGATTTCGGCGCAGCCATCGAGCGCCAAATAACTGAGTTGCACCGGTACAACGACGCGATCTGATGCGTAAAGGACATTGCGCGTCAGGCCACCCAGGCTGGGTGGGCTGTCGAACACGATGTGCGCGTGCGTGCGTTGGCGTGACAGCACCCGGTCCAGGCGGCGGTGCGCATCGGGCATGGCACCGATTCGGTCGGCAAGGGCTGCCAGGCGCTTGTCGGCGGCAACCACCGATAGATCGGGGATTTCGGTGGCGATGGCGGCTTCGCCGGCGCGGATCGGCTCGTCGGCCAAGATGTCGGCTGTTGTATGGCCAGCCGGGTGAGGCGGCAGACCCAGCGATTTGGCGGCTTGACCTTGCGGGTCAAGATCAATCAGGAGAACTGGACCATGGCCTTCGCGCGCCAGCCACGCGGCAAAGTGAACGGCGAGCGTGGTCTTGCCGGTCCCGCCTTTTTCATTGATGAATGCGATGCGCATGACGGCTCAGGCGGCGAGGTGGACGTCGCGCAGACGCAACGCACCTGCAAATTGTTCGATGGTGTCCTGGACCCCATAACTGGGGATGAACCCGAGTTCGCGCTCGGCCTTGGCGCCATCGCCTAGCCATAGGAAGCGCAAAAAATCCAGGTGCTCGGCCGGCACCGGCGACAGGCCGGCCAACCACGCCGCTGCAACAAGCGGATAGGCAATCGGATGTGCAATCGGAATATTGATTCGGCCGGCCAGATATAGGAGGCTCGAAAGCGGCAGCACGCCCTTGCCCACGATATTGAAAGCGCCGCCGACATCAGCTTCGATGGCGGTCATGATGGCGCTCAGGGCATCTTCTTCATGCAGCAATTGCCATAGCGGATCGTAACCAAGCAGCGTCGGAACAGCCGTGCGTCCCCAGGAACGTGTGACGATGTTACGTACGGTTGGGCCCAGCACGGGCGCCATGCGTAGGCTGGTGACGCGAGCCTTGGGGTTTTTGCGGCGGAAGCGGTCGAGGAGATGCTCGATCTCGACCATGTCTTGCACCCAACGGTAGCCGGACACGCCCTTGAGCGGCGCCTCTTCGGTCAGATAGTTGGGATTGAGCGCATTGGCGCCGTAGACCATCATTGAAGATCGGACGATAATCCGCTCGATCTTCTGGGCCGCACAGGCATGCAGGAGATGCAGTGTGCCGATCACCTGCATTTCGTGCGCCCAAGCCGTATTGCGGGACGGTGTCTCGAGGAAGGCCAAATGAACCAGCGAGCCGACGGCCTCGCGGCGGAAAATGTCGGCGAGCATCGCATCGGCAGTGGGGATTGTTAGGTCGACCTTGTAGTAAGCCACCGAATCCGGCAGGTCTTCGGGGCGATCGAGGTCGATGCCGACGACACGTCGGCCGGCGTCGACAAGCCGACGCAACACCTCGCGCCCAGCAAAGGTGTGGAGTCCGGTTACAGCGATGGCGGCGTCACGGCTCTGGGGCATCGAAATTCCCCTCCTGCGGGGCTGCGTGGAGGCGCAAACGAATCAGGCTTTGGATGCCGGCGTGCCGGTAGCCTTCTTCTTGGTGGCGGGCGTCTTGGTCGTCGATTTTGCAGCAGGCGTCTTCTTCGTGCTGGCCTTTTTCACCGCAGCCTTCTTGGCCGGCGCTTTTTTGGCGACCGCCTTCTTGGCGGCGGGCTTTGCCACAGGCGCTTTTGGGGCCACCGGCTTTGAGGCGACCGGCTTGGCGGCGGGGGCCGCCGTGCGGCTGGCTGCCGCATTGACGAGCGCTTCGGCGCGATCGACCAGTCGTTCGATCCGCGATTCGAGATTGTCGATCTGCCGCTCAAGGCGTCCCACTTCATCACGCGTCGGCAGGTTGGCCCACGCGTACACCTGCGACAGCGTCGATTCGAGACGGCCGCGGGCCTCTTGGGTGCGCTGCAATACCTGACCGAATGCCGCCAGAACCTTGGGGTTGCCCATCAGCTCTTGAAATACGGCCTCAAGGCGGTCTTCGCCGAGGCTCATGAGCTTCTCGACCAGGTTGCGATCGGTTGAGGTCATGGCTTTGCTCCTTGTCGACGGGTCGTTGCGGTTCCCTTATCATAATGTGTGGGGGTAGGTGTGTCAATTGTTACGCCCGTATTTCGGGTGCCGTTCTTGCTGCTGCTGGTCGCATTTGCGCTTATCGCCGGCACTCGTCCGGCGTTCGCCTTGGATCAACGGGATGCCGGCCGGATCGTCGTGGTACCCGTAGCCCTCGATGGGGTTGCGGCGGCCACGGATTGGCGTAGCGGGTTCGCCGACTGGGCGGGGCCGGTGTGGGCCGATATGACACGTGGGCACGTCGATTTGCAACTCGACTTGGCGGCGCCGCTTCGGCAGTGGCCGTGTCCCGGGTGTCGCTTTGATCCGCTTGATCCGCGCATCCTGCGTCCATGGGTCGAGGCGCTCCTCGACCGCCATCGGCGCCTTTCGCCGCCGCCCGACGCGTGGCTGTTGCTGTTCCCGCCTGGAACGATCGAAGGGGCCGGTGCGTTTCTGCCAGCGCGCTGGCTTGGGGGTGCATTGGGTATCGATGCCTTCGACCTCTTGCTTGCCGATGGCCCGGTGTCGGCCATGCACGAGATCGGACATTTCCTCGGCCTGCCGGACCGCTATGATCCTCACGGGCAGCCCGATACCGGCGCGCTCACCCTGATGGGCTGGGCCGCCGAGCCGCTGACGCCACCCGATCCCCTGCTGCGGGCTGCGCGAGGTTGGACCGAGATTCGCTCTGTCCCACCGCCCATCGGCCCGTTTCGCAAGACGTTGCACCCCGGTGAAACATTGCGAATTCCGCTTCCCGATTCCGACCTGTGGCTGGCGCTTTCCGGATTGCCGGGTGCCGACGGGCCTGCCGGTTGGCTCGTCGAGATCGACCGTGGAACGCTGGATTCGGAGGATTATGTTCGTCTGGTGGCCACACTCTATGGGCTGCGCGAACCGGGTGTCGGCTCGGCGTCCGTCGAACTCGACGGCAACAGCCGCCTCGATCTGCGCTGGCAGTTCATCCCGTCGCCGCCGCGACTACTGCTGGAGGCCGATCCGGTAGGCGGGTGGACGGCTGACCCACCGATGGGCTGCGGTGGTACGGGCGTTGGCCAGCTCTGGTCGCTGGCGCTGGTGACCGGGGGGCTGGTGTGGCTGCGACGAGGGTCGAGGGGCGGCTCGGCTTCTGTTAGAATAGCGTCAGTCCGTCCGGTGCCGGCAAGGCCGCCGGTCGCACGCCGGCGTAGCCGCGAAGGTGTGAATTCATGACGCAGCAGGCGATCGACGAAATACGTGCCGAGATCGACGAGATTGACGGCCAACTGCTTGAGCGGCTCAGTCGTCGGGCTGAACTGGCTGTGGCGATCGGCCCGGCCAAGCAGGCGCTGGGTCGGCCAATCCACGACCCGGGACGCGAAGCCGCTCTGCTTGCCCGTTTGGCCGGGGCCAATCCCGGCCCGCTGCCGGAGGCGGCCATACGCAGTATTTTCCAATCCATAGTACGGGCCTGCCGAAATCTCGAACAGCCGTCGCGCGTGGCCTGTCTGGGGCCAGTGGGCACGTTTTCGAATCAGGCGGCGCTACGCCACTTTGGCCCCGGCGTCGATATTCTGCCGCAGCCTGACCTGCCGGAGGTCGCCGAGGCCGTCGTCCGGGGCGAGGTTGATTTTGGCATTTTGCCCGTCGAAAATTCTATCGAAGGCGTGATTGGCATCAGCTTTGATTTGCTGGCCGAGCATGGTTTGTACGTGGTTGCTGAGCGTGTGCTGCCCATCCACCTCCACTTGATCGGACAGGGCCCGTTGTCGGCGGTCAAACGTGTGATTTCACACCCGCAGCCGCTTCGTCAGGCAAGGCACTGGCTGCGGCGTCATGTGCCCCAGGCCGTGCTTGAAAATGCCGCCAGTACGGCCGAGGCTGCGGTTCTTGCTGCCGCTGATCCTACCGCGGCGGCCGTGGTCGGCTCGCTGATCGTGGAGCAGGGCCGGTTGCCCGTACTGGCTGGCCCGGTAGAGGACCGACCGGACAACCGTACCCGCTTTTGGGTCGTGGCGCGTCGGCCGGCCGAGGCCGGTGCGCGTAGCGCACTGCTCGTGACGCTCCCGCACCGCCCCGGTAGCCTGGCCGGTGCTCTTGAGGCCTTTGCTGACGGCGGCATCAACCTACGCTCCATCACCTCCCGCCCAGCGACCGCCAGCCCCTGGGAATACCGTTTCTTCATCGATGTCGATGGCAACATGCAGGAGCCCGATCGTCAGCCGGTTCTTGACGCATTGGCCACGGCCGGTGCTCACATCCGCCTGCTCGGCGTCTACGATTCCTGTGAGGAGAGCGACCTGCCGTGAAGCCATCCGACCGCGTTCATCCCGGGATCGCCTCGCTGCATCCCTATGTGCCCGGAAAGCCAATCGAAGAACTGGCCCGTGAACTGGGG
>CAZUAB010000011.1:0-29179 GCA_964617795.1 uncultured bacterium | reverse complement strand
GACAATCACGGCGATTGTACCGATCCCCCCCCCCAAGGCGAGGCTGCCGACGTCGCCCATGAACACCTCGGCGGGATGCGCGTTGTACCAAAGGAAGGCCAGGCCGGCGCCGATCAGCGCAGCCACCAGCACCGTCAATTCCCCTGCTTGAGGTGAAAACGGGATCTGCAAGTACTCGGCAAAGCGGATATGGCCGGTCGCGTAGGTAAAAACAGCATATGCGGCCAAGACGATCATTGAGACACCAATGGCCAGCCCATCGAGCCCATCCGTCAGGTTGACTGCATTCGAGGCTCCGACGATGACCAATGCGGCAAACGGCAAATACAAGACGCCCAGGTCCGCGAGCGGATGTTTGAAGAACGGCACGTAGAACTGCGTCGAATAGTCGGGATCGAAGATGATCGCGCCGGCAACCGCCGCAGCGATTCCGAATTGAACGATCAGCTTGCCGCGCGGGCTGACGCCCTGTGTGTTCTTGCGTCGGGCGTTGATCCAGTCATCCACGAAGCCGAGCGCCCCGTAACCGAGCAGAATCCCCAAGGTGTAGAACAGGAAGCGATTGTCGAGGCGGGCCCAGAGCAAGGTCGAAAGCAGAACGCTGCCCAGAATGATCAACCCGCCCATGGTCGGCGTGCCCGACTTCTTTTTGTGGGATTCGGGACCATCGTCACGGATGGTCTGGCCGAACTGCGCGGCGCGCAGCCAAGGAATAACGACGCGCCCCAGCAGTAAGCCCAACAGCAACGCCGTAATCGCCGCGCCGGCAGCCCGAAATGTAATGTACTGGAACACATTCAGTGCGCCCCAGAGATCGCGGAACGGCGTTAGCAGAAGATACAGCATCAGTGTGCGTCTTTCCAGGCGCTTAGCGCCGCATATAGGCCGGTACTGTTCGCGCCTTTGACAGCCAACAGGCAACCCGGACGCCAGTCGGCCAGCGCCGCCGCAAGCGCTGAGGTCGCGTCCCGATGCGAAACGGCCCCTGCCAGACCTGTGCAGGCCTCGATTAGGTCGGCGCCGACGATATCTACGCGACGAACACGCAGCGCCGAAATGCCGCGTGCGAGGCCACGGTGAAGTTCTTGACTGTGCCCTCCCAACTCCCGCATCTCGCCCAGCAACAGTCGCAAATCGAGGCGTTCAGAGAGGGGCTCCAGCCATTCGAGGAACGCCGCCATCGATTCAGGACTGGCATTGTAGCTGTCATCGAGAATCCAGCCGCCCCGCCAGGCAAACAGTTCCATTCGTCCGGCGGGCGCCCGGCAGGCGGCGAGCCGGCGCCTGGCCGCACTGTCGTCGGCATCCAGCAACCCAAGTACAGCCCACGCCGTTGCCAGCGGCAAGGCCCAGTGTGCACCTTGCAGCGACGTGCGCAGCGTGCAGCGGCGACCACCCGGGCCGCTGAAGCGACAAGTCAGCCCACGGGGAAAGGTACTCGTGGTCGATACAATACGAATGTCATGCTCAGCGTCGGGGCCGACGGTCACTCGTGGTCGTGCCCCGACGACCGGAAGGAATCTGGCGTCGGCCACGACCCAACGCGCCGGCGAGGTGTCCCCCTCGGCCAACTCCCCCTTGGCCGCGATGATCGCCTCGGAGCTTCCGAGTTTGCCGACATGAGCCTGTCCGGCCGGCAGCAGCACACCGACATCGGCCTCCACGATATCCCTGAGTGCGGCAATTTCACCGGTTTCGTTCATCCCCAATTCGAGCACCCAGGCCGAGGCCGTTAGCGGCGCGCGAAAGATGCTCAACGGGACGCCGACCCGGTTGTTGAGGTTGCCCGGGTTGACATAGGCCCGCCGCCCAAGTGCTGCGCCCAAAAAGGTTTTGGTCGATGACTTCCCGGCGCTGCCGGTGATCGCTACGACCGGGCCGCGATATGCCCTGCGGCGCATTCGAGCCAAATTGCCTAACGCTCGCAGAGAATCTTCTACGATGAATACGGCCGCCGCTCCCATCGGCAGGACGCGGGCATCGGCCTGAACCACCACTCCCGCCGCCCCCCGAGCGACAGCCTCATCAACGTACGCGTGGCCATCATGATTTGTGCCGCGGATGGCCACATACAAAGCCCCGGTCAGGTCGCCTTCGCGAGTGTCTATACTGACGCGCTCAAAGGCCGCACTCCGGTTTCCCCGCAGCGTCCAGCCCGACAATGTGGCCAAATCGGCCGCCCGCCAGCGAAAAATAGGGGCGCCTGCCGTCGCGGTCATTGGATACCCCATGTTCGAATCTCCTCACGGTCATCGAAGGGCAATCTTGCCCCGCGTATTTCCTGAACGGTTTCGTGCCCTTTGCCAGCGACGACGACCACATCAGCCGGGCCAGCCATGGCGAGTGCCTGCCGAATCGCGCGCCCGCGATCGAGTTCGGTCAGAATAGGTGTTTGAGGCGGTACGCCGGCAGCAATCGCGGACGCGATATCGGCTGGGTCTTCATCGCGAGAATTGTCGCTCGTAAGCACCACGACATCGGCCAACTCACCGGCAACGCGTCCCATCGGTTCGCGCTTGCCGCGGTCACGATTGCCGCCTGCTCCGAACACAACAATCAATCGTCCGCTTTCACCGACGAATCGGCGGGCGGTGCGCAGCGTCCGATTTAGCGCATCCGGTGTATGCGCGTAATCCACGAACGCCAACGGATGATGACGGACGCACTCCAGTCTGCCCGGCGCCGCACGCCACCCCTGCAGCCCCCGGGCAGCGACCGAAGACGGCCAACCAAGCGCCCTGCCAACGGCTGCCGCGCAGGCTGCATTGTCCGCCTGAAACTCCCCTGCCGCCGCAATTTCGACTTCGTACGTACCGTCGGCAAAAATTAAGCGCAGGTGGGTAGACACGGGTCCGGCAGCCAGGATTTCGACACGAACATCCGCTGCGGTATCGCGTCCGAAAGTGAGCACGTTACGCCCGGAGGCCGCGGCGGCCTCACGGAAACCATCATCCCCGACCGGAACCACCGCCCAGCCGGCGCCGCCCTCGGCTGGCTGCGCAAAAAGGCGGGCCTTGGCGGCCCGGTACGACGCCTCGTCTCCGTGGTAGTCCAAATGATCCTGCGACAGGTTGGTGACGGCAGCCACCGAGACCCGCAAATCGCCCAGCCGCTGTTGGTCGAGGGCGTGACTCGAGGCCTCAAGCGCAAGCAGCCACGTACCCCCAGACGGCTGCCAACGTGCAAGCAACCGTTGGATTTCGATACGGTGCGGCGTTGTTTCGCGAGCCGGTTCGACGTGCCCTGGTCCGCGATATTCCACTGTCCCGACGACAGCGGCAGGGAGCCCGGCAACGGCAGCCATCGCCTCAACCATGTGGGTGACGGAGGTTTTGCCGTTCGTGCCCGTGACCGCCGCAATGCGCAGGCGCGCCTCGTCCAAGGGATACCAAACACGGGCAAGTTCATCAAGGCGTGTCGGGAGATCCGTTACGACGGCGATCGGTAGATGCGTGGCTGGCGAAGGTCGATTGCTGAGTACCCCAACCGCGCCTCGCGCAGCGGCTTGATCGACATGCTCATCCCCATGGCGGCGCCCCCCGGGCAGTGCAACGAAAACATCCCCCGCACCGAGCCTGCGCGCATCGACACGGAGCTCTCCACGCACCCACTTGGCAGCCTCGCTGGCTGCCAAGCCGGTATTCTTGTCGAGCCAAGAGATGGCAGCGGAGTTCGTCATGTATCGACACCGCCCCGTAACGTCAGATACCACGCGCTGCCGTCGGACAACTGCACTCCGGGGGCCGGCTGCTGCTCGACGACCAATCCCGACCCTTTGGGCACGACGCGCGAACCGTGCGCTTGGGCAAGGCGACCGACGTCCCGCAAACTCAGGCCGCGCAGATCGGGCATGCGCTTGTCTGTGATTGAAGGCAATGCGACGGCCTGCGCTTTTGGCAACACCCCCGCGGCGCCAATCCAAGCCAGATTTGATGCGCCCAGCAGGCCGTGGCGAATGGCGATGACCTCGGCAACGTCGCGAAACACGGGAGCGGCCACTTCGCCGCCATAGATGCTGATCTCCGGCTCATCCACCAAAACGACGGCAACCCAGCGCGGGTTTTCCACAGGGAAAAACCCGGCGAACCAGGCGACATAAGCGCCCTCTTTGTACCCACCGCGCTCAAGATCGGGCTTCTGGGCCGTGCCGGTCTTGCCGGCAATCGTCAGCCCTTCGACCTGGGCCCGCCGACCCGTGCCTTCACTGACCGCGGCGCGCATCACATCGTGCACGGTAAGAAAGGTGGCCTCTGCATCGGGAAACACCTCGACCGGCTGATGGTCGGCGCCTTGAATCGTTACACCGGTCTCGGCGTCAAGAACCCGCTCGACGATATGCAGCGGTATCGCCCGGCCTTTGCCAGCAACCACCGTATAGGCGTGAAGAAGATGGAGGGGCGAAACAGACAGGCCCTGCCCGAAGGTTTGGGTCGCCCAGTCAAGGGCCGACCAGCGAGAGACCGGCCGCAGGATGCCGCGCGCTTCCGACGGCATGCCGACATCAAGCCGTCGCCCGAAACCGAGCCGTGAATAGAGATCGAAGAGGCCTTCTCGCCCCAGCATGTCGCCCATCTTGACCATGCCGATATTCGACGATTTGACGACAACATTGCGCAAGCTCAGCCAAGCGTGCGGCTCGCTGTCCTTGATTGTATGCTCATCGACCCGATACTTGCCCTGCTCGGCATAGACCACTTCGTGCAGACTTCGGCCGGCCATCAAGGTCGCCGCAAGTACGAGTGGTTTGACCGTACTGCCAGGCTCGTAGGCATCGGTGGCAAAGCGCGGGCGCCAATCGGCTGGACCGTACTCACCAAAGTGGTTGGGATCGAAGCTGGGCCAAACGGCGGCAGCGCGGATACCGCCCGTAGCCAGTTCGGCGACGAGTGCCACCCCGGCCTTGCCGCGCTGACGTGCAATCGCTGCACCCAGAGACTGCTCAACCAATGCCTGCGTGGTAATGTCAATGGTCAACTCGACCGCCCGCCGGCGTGGCAGCATCGCCTCAAGGTCCTCAGGGTCAAGCAGGAACCGCCGCCGGGCATCTCGAAACACCTCCGTCGTCCGTGCCTCCGGACTCAGGGCCTCCTCAAGGGTACGCTCCAACCCTTCGAGGCCTTGGCCATCGACGCCGGTGAAACCGATGAGCTGCCCGGCCAAGGTCGACTTGGGATACGTACGGGTCCACCCCTCGTGGACACCGGCCCCAGGTGTACGGCGAAAAAGATCGATCAACGCCGCCCTGCCCTCGCTGGGCAATTGCCGGGCAATCCAAACATAGTTGGCGTCCGTGTGTAGTGCGCTGCACCGATCAGCCAACGCCGCGCGGCGAAGCTCGGTGCATAGTGCATCGGCATCGGCATCAGACAGCCGTGGTGGATGGACATAAAGCGATACGCCCGGTATCGAGATGGCCAATACTTCACCACCACGGTCGATGATCTCGCCTCGCGGCACCTCGGTCCGGGCCGACCCGCGATACGCCCGTGCCGCTAAGGCCTGCAGTGTGTCGGCCTTGAGTACTTGAATGTAGAAGAGCTTACCCACGACCAGCAGCAACGCCAGCCCGATGAACATAGCAGGCAGCCACAATCGCCAGCGGGCCATCAGGTTCTTCATCGGACCACCTGCTTCGATTGCGGGTGCCTCATGCCCAAATCACGGGCGGCCCGCTTGGCCAGCGTGCCGGGGTCACCCGCCCGCTCCCAATGCTGACGCAGCCGGACGCCTTCGGCCAACTGCTGCGCCTCGACCTGTGCCAAGCGACCCAATTCGTAGCGCTCCGCAACAGCGAGGCTCCGGACGTGCGCCAGCGCACCGACTGCAGCTGCGACTGCGATTACAGAAACCGCGACCGCCATTCGCCCCCTCATGCAGCCTCCGCAAATGTGAACCCACGCAGGCGAGCACTGTGCGAACGCGGGTTGGCGGCCTGCTCAGACGCCCCCGGTCTACATTGCATATGGCGGCGGCCCAGCGGCGGTCGTCCACACGTGCAAACCGGCTGGACGGGTGGACATACGCAGCCTCGCTGCCAAGCTTGGAATGCTTTTTTAACTGGCCGATCTTCCAGGCTGTGATACGTCAAAATACAGAGCCGTGCGCCCGGACGGGCGATAGCGGGGATCGCCTCAAGAAAGGTATTCAACTGGCCGAGTTCATCGTTAATCCAGATTCGTAGCGCCTGCAGCACGCGCGCCCGCAAGGATCCACGCGGCTCTGCCCGTTCGAAAGGCGCGATGGCGGCGTTACAGTCGGCCATCGTGGCGGGTGCTACGGACAGCAGCGCGGCCGCGACTCGGCGGGCCTGCTTGACCTCACCCCACTCGCGCAGCACGCGAGCGATCTCGTCGAGATCCGCCGCGGCGAGCCGCTCGGCTGCCGTTTGGCCGCGACTAGGATCCATGCGCAGATCTAGGGGCGCCTCGTCAAAGCGCCAACCGAAGCCCCGTTCAACCGAATCGAGTTGCAACGAGCTGATTCCGAGATCGGCCAAGATGCAGTCGACGCCCACCAATTGTGCGGCTTCGAGCACATGGGCCGCGTCGGCAAACGAAGCGTGATGCAGGGAGAGCCGAACAGGCAATGCAAGTGCACGCAGGCGAGATTCGGCGAGGGCCAGAGCCTGCGTATCGCGATCGAGTCCGACGTAAACACCGGCCCCCAACTGCGGCGCCAAGGCTGCGGCGTGGCCGCCGAGACCCAACGTCACGTCAAGGCAGACATCACCAGTGCGCGGCGCCAAACACGCCACGACCTCGTCTAGCATGACCGGTACGTGCGCCGGACTAGCCGGTGCGACCGCCTCCCCGGCTACCATCGTCAAACCCTCCTGCTGCGCCACCGCGCAAAATGTCGGCAGGCCCCCCGGCCCACTCGACGCCATCCCCGAACCGTACCCCACGCCCACGGCTGCTTGACGTATCTCCCAACGTCAAGCGTCCGAGACGGCGAGTACATCGACCCGGTCCCCCGACCGGGCGGCCCGTCATCACATCAATAGCAACTCGCACCCGGCGCACCTCAGAAACCCAGATCCGCAAGCAGCGCCTCGGCATCCAGGATGCCCTCGACTGAGACTTGAAGCGCCTCATCCCACCGTGCTGGCGCCCACAACTGGACGTGATCGCCATCGCCGACGATGACGACTTCTTCATCAATGCCGGCTGCCGACCGCAGCATTTGCGGGACCAAGATCCGGCCTTGGCCGTCAGGCGAAAGGTCGTGCGCACGGCTAAGCACCACGCGCCGGACCTTCTGCCGCTCAAGCGGGTTGCCGATCGCCTCAATCTTTTCGCGGAGTGCGAGCCACGAAGAACCGGGATACAGCTTGAGATGCGGCTCCTTGATTGCCGGTGCGATCACGAGCTCCGTCTCGCCGGCCCTCGCCATCTGATCACGGAAACGCGCGGGGACGGCAACACGCCCCTTAGCATCCATGGCATAGGCATAGGTTCCGGAAAAATGCACCGCGCCCCCCGCTGAGTGGTAAATCGCCACGATTCCCCACTTCTGGCCTTCAGACTACACAAGTGGTCCACATGCGTCAAGCATTCCGGCGGCCAAATCACCCTCAAAGATGCATTCTCCGCACGCAATAGCGCAACAGCAACCAACATATTGTATGTTGGTGATTCCGGCATACAACATAGGCCACTTATTGCTCTTGAGTTGCCCCGGAACCGACGTCGTAACAATGCAGCCGCCGGAATGCACCTACACTAGCCCAATTTATCCTTTGCTACCAGCGCTGGGGTGAAGAGTGGTGAGCCATCCCATACATTGGCCAATGCTGCCCTGTCCAGACGGGAATCGGGCGCGGTCCTGTTACCTCGCCTTGCGACGGCGGCCTACCCTTGGGTACAATCTTCTCGAATCGTCTGATCGTCGATCGACTCCACAGCAGGCCTCGGCTCGTCTTCGCCGCCCGTCCGACTGGACAGGCATGCGTTGCGCGCCGGGGCGGTTACGAGCCGCCGGTGGTCGCTAGCTATGATATTTTCTCTGCAACACGAAGGGCGGAACTCTCCATGGCAATCGAGCAGGTCGGCATCGTCGGCACCGGCCAAATGGGCCTTGGCATCGCACAACACTTGGCGCAGAACGGCGTCCGCGCCGTCGCGATCAAAGCGACCGGCGGCGACACCGGCGGCAAACGGGCCCAAGTTGAAAAAGGACTCCGCAAGCTTGTCGAAAAGGGCAAAATGACGGATGCCGAGGTTGCGTCAACCTTGGGTCTGCTGCAGATCGAAACCGACTTGGCCACACTTGCGGACTGCGACCTCGTGATCGAGTCGATTGTCGAAGAAATGCCGCGCAAAACGGCATTGTTTGCCGAGCTTGACGGCATCGTCAAGGCGGGTGCGATTTTTGCAACCAACACCTCGACCCTCGGTGTGACCGAAATGGCCGCCGCGGTTGAGCGCAAAGACCGCGTGTTCGGCCTGCATTTTTTCAATCCGGCCACCATGATGAAGCTGGTCGAGGTCGTCCCGACATTGCATTCCGACAAAGCGGTGCTTGATGGCCTGGTCGCCTTCGTCGAGCGGATCGCCAAGGTGCCGGTGGTTGTCAAGGACGAGGTCGGGTTTATCGTCAACCGCCTGCTGACCCCGTATCTCATAGACGCCATTCGCAGCTACGAGCGCGGGCTATCAGGCATCGTCGAAATCGACACGGCCATGAAGTTGGGCACCAACCATCCGATGGGTCCGTTCGAACTCGCCGACTACATCGGTCTCGACATCGTGCAGCACATGGCCGAGAATCTTTGGCAAACCTACCGGGAACCCCGTTTGGCTCCGCCGCCGCTCTTGCAGCGCCTTGTGTTGGCAAGGCAGCTTGGTCGCAAATCCGGGCTCGGCTTCTACGACTACTCGGCAAAACCACCGGTGGTCCGGGACTTGCGCTGACGGCGTCCCGCGGGGCATGCGAACGAACGCGTGCCTCGTCGGTACGGCTATGGATTCGGGGGAGAGGATGAGGGGATGACGGTCAAGCCGGTCAACCGGGTACAGCTGCAGGCGTCCTACGGGCGCAGGTTCGACTCCAGCATCGACTTCCTAAACGCCCTTGGGCACGGCATCGATCAATCCTCCATCTTCTTGCCCATGCCGACTCCCGCCGAAGAGGGCGAAACGGTCCGTTTCCGCTTTGAGTTGAGCGGCGGGCGCGAAATTCTTGCCGGCGAGGGCGTCGTGGAGGCCGTGCGTTCCGGCGCCAACGGTGAGACACCGGGCTGCCACATCCGCTTTACGCTGCTCAGCGAGCGCAGCCGCAAGAACCTGGCGATGATCCTCGACTGGCGTGCGTCTCAGTCGTGACCGTGGTCCAGATCGGGATCGACCTCACTCATGGGCGGCCCATCGCCGCGAGCGGTTGGGGCGGTCAGTGCCGACGGGGGCGACCACAAGCTGTCATAAATGTAACGGCTGACCGTGCCCGTCAGATCGGGCCCGCGCACCGGTACGGCGGCCTGCCCTTCGGGGGGCTGTCCAAAGGCCAGATCGACGGCAATGCCGGCGCCTTCGACCCGCAAGGCAGCGGTCGGTGAACGCACCGCATCTGCTGGCAGGAAGCCGTCCACCGTCATGTGGCGGATCCGTGACAGTAGTGGCTCGACACGGTCCATCGCCAAGGCCTCACCCGCCGGCCCCCACCAGGCGCCGCCCGCCGCTGTAATCGCCCATGCGGCCTCATCCGTCCGAAATGAAATGGTCGTTGCCGGATCAGGGAAGACGGGCAAAAGCGTACGTGCCCGCCAATCGTCGATGCTGCGCCGCAGCGAATACTGAAACCCACCTTCGACAACATGGATCGTCGGGTCGTCGCCCACTTGCATATACACGCGCCCACCGTACGGCGTCTCGCGTCCGACCTGGATGTGGACACTGCGCCCATCGACATCGTCGATCTGCACCGTGGCCGCAGGCGTTGCCAACCCGAACGGGATGCGGTCGGTCACGTCAGAAATCGCCTGCTGTGATCTGCGATCGCGCAGTGGGTCCAGTATGCCCGTCAGCGTCGACTCGGCGGCCCGGCCTTCGATCGGCTGCGTCAGATACCACCCGCCGTCGTCACGGCGCACAACCACAATAACGGCGGGTTCCGCGCCGTGCCGCACAATCTCCACCCGACGCAGCTGCTCGATCGGCGGCAGGTCGAACAGGCGGCCTGCAACCGCCTCTTCTTTTGCTTGGCGCGCCCTGTGCTCACGCAAGCCAAAATAAGCCGCGAATACGAGTACCGCCGCGGCGGCCTCCGCTCCGATACGCAGCCGGGCACTCATGACCGGCGCCGCCGCCACCAGACGGTAAGGCCCGTCAAAAGAAGCAATTCGGGCCCAATCAAGACCGTCAAATAGAACACATTGACCATCTCATCGCGCGTCATTTCGATGCGACTCATCCCGCGCGTCTTGGGCCCGATCTCGATACGTGCGCTCTGACCGGCCAAGTGACCGATCAAGCCGAGTGCAAAGTCACGGTTGTGTACCTGGCTGATCACGCGTGTCGACAACCAATCCGAATCACAGGCGACGAATCCACGCGGCTCCTGTGCACCCTCAGCCGCAGTCGTTGCACCCGGCCAACCGCGGAACATCGCGCCGACCAGCACTGGCCCTGGTGTATCGCCGGCCCCCTGTTCGGCCTCCTGCTGCTCGAATAGGCGCACCAAATCGCGTTCGCCCCAGCTCACTGGGCTGGAACGGATGATGGGCGACCACTCCACCTCGGACGGCGCCTGGGCAACATCAAGGCTGCAGGCCTCCAACCACAGCGTGCGGCCGTTGAAATCGGCTGTGAATGGATGCGTACCGTGATCGGTCACCAAAAACTGTGTGCCCAGTGCCGGGCCGGAAAACAGTTGTTGCATTTCGTCGATCACGACGTCTTCGCCGAGGCGGGCGCCGATTGGCGCCAAGAGTGCCGCAGCACCCTGGCGGCCCGGGTCGGCTAGTGCGACGAGTGCGCCACCGTTGCGCATCCAGTCCTCGATCGCGGCGACCTCCCCAGGCAGAAGCGCCTTCTGTGAGCCCGCAAGAACGAGTACATCGATGTCGTCGGGGACACGGCCCGCCTCGATCAGCGAAACAACGCGCGTCTTGTAGTTGGCTTCGGCCAGCCAAACGGCAAAAAGCCCCAAACCGCCCGCACTTTCGTCAGCGCTTGCGCGCTCACCGTGATCCTCGACAAAGCCGATCGTCACAGACTGGCCCGCCAACAATTCGACCAGGCCGTTGGTCACGGCGGCCTCATCAAGCGTCGTTACCTTCTGGGTTCGGCCGCCGGCCTCGAGAATCACTGTCCCGTTCTGACGTATCTCATAGCGCTCGGCCAGGTCGGGACGCCGGTCAGGGTCGACAATCTCGTAGCCAAATTGCGGCTGGGCGTACGTATATTGCTTGAGTAGGTCTTCGGCCTCGGGTAGCCTCCCACCCTGCTGAAAAACCTTGGCGGTGACGGGTATCGGCAAGTCGGTAAGCAGGGATTGTGTTTGCTCTGAGAGCGAGTAGAGCCCGTCCCGCGTTAGGTCGAATTGTTTTGGATACAGGCTGGCAATCAAGTTGACTCCGATAACAACGGCGCCGACCAACAACGCCGTGGTGCCGGTTTCGGCAAAGGCGCGCAACGCCCTACCGCGGACGAGTTCCCCGAAACGTCCAGCATTGAGCACAGCCCAAGTAACGAGCAGTCCCAGGCCAACGACCACGTGAGCCACCGACAACAGACTCTGTGTAAACAGCAGCGTCGCGAACCCAAAGAGCGCGATCGCCAGTCCAAGAATACCGATCAGACCTGCGTATTTACGCATGCGAGGTTCTCCTTCAGGCCCGAATCCGCAGACCGTCCAGCGCGGCCTTGGACAGGAACAGCGCCAACGTTGCGAAGCTGAGGTAGTAGATGACGCTCTTGACGTCGATGATGCCTTTGACGAAGTCTTGGTAGCGGCGGACGAGGCTGACGTACTCGAGTACATCTTTGACGACCCCACCGGCGCTGCCGCCGATCCAGTCAATCACGTAAAACAGCAGCAACACGACAAAGCACGTGATGGCAGCAACGATCTGATTGGTCGTGATGCTTGAAGTAAACAGCCCAACGGCAGCAAAGGTGCCGCCGAGTAGCAGTAGGCCCAGATAGGGCGTCAAAAGCTCGCCCCAGCCGGGTGCCGGGTTGCCCCAAATCACTAGTACCAGCGGGAAGCTCAAGGTTAGCGCCAGCATGGCCACGTAGACGGTCATGATGGCCAGATATTTACCCAGAACGATTGCACCGGTCGAGACAGGGCTGGTCAGCAGCAATTCGTCGGTACGCTGCCGCCGCTCCTCGGCCACGAGTCGCATGGTCAGGATCGGAAACAAAATGACCAAGATCACCGTCAGGTTCATCCACGTGGGCTGAATGACCATCTCGGAGAGATTGATCTGCTGCAGTAGGTCGGGGCGCTGCATGGCCAGTTGCATATACACGTTGGTCATCTCTTGAAACTGAGCCAGCAGATTGAAAAAGAACCAGCCCGCCAGTACCGCGAATCCCGACAGGGCAACATAGGCGATCGGGCTAACAAACAGCGACTGCAGCTCGCGCTTCGCAATCACCCAGGATCCACGTGCGATTCCGAGGTTCATGCCGCCGCTCCTTCCGTCACATCGCCGGTCGTCAATTCGATAAAGGTCTGCTCTAGGTTTTCCGTCTCGCTGAGCGGCGCATCATGCACGAGGCGGCCGCGATGGATGACCATCACCCGCGTGCAGACACCTGTGATCTCCTGCAAAATATGCGTGCTCAAAAGAATGGTGCGGGAGGCCGCAAGCTCCCGGACAAGCTGCCGGATTTCGAGAATCTGGTTGGGGTCAAGGCCGCTCGTCGGTTCGTCAAGAATTAACACACGCGGATCATGGATCACGGCTTGCCCGATACCCACGCGCTGCCGAAAGCCCTTCGAAAGTGTGCCAATGACCTGACGACGTCGCTCGGTCAAGCCGCAGGACTCCAGTGTCCAGTCGATACGCTCAGCCAAGCGCCGCCGCTCGACGCCTTTGAGTTCAGCCACAAAGCGTAGATAGGCCTCGATGCGCATTTCGTCATACAGCGGCGGCGTCTCGGGCAGGTAGCCGATCAGGCGACGCACACCCGGTGCATCGGTGACCACGTCGTGGCCGCCGACACGGGCCGTGCCGGATGTGGGCGGTAAAAAGGTAGTCAGCATCCGCATGGTCGTGGTTTTTCCGGCGCCGTTGGGACCGAGGAATCCGACGACCTCACCGGCTGCGACGCGAAACGAGAGCGGTGCAACGGCGGTGACGTCACCCCAAGTCTTGCTAAGGCCGTCGGCTTCAATAAGGTTGGTCTCTTTGTTCGTCACGATGCGTTTCCCCTTTGCTTGCTTGGTCCAGTGGAATGGAGACCCACCGCAAGGTTTTTCGTTAGCTCCAGAGGCACCGGCAGCGGGTAGCCAAGGCCGCCGCCGCGCGTGGTCCGCGGCGATGCCGCTGACTTTGACCGTTGGGTTCGCGGATCGGTTCCCGCGCCTAGCCCCTTAGTTCAATTGGACCTCGCCGAGAATGCGTTGCAGGTCATCACGCATCCGACTCAACACCGCAGTGGCATCATTGGCGAGTACCCAGACCGTTCGGCGGCGACGTCCGCCGCCTTCATTGACTATCTCAACCAGTAGACCCGAATGTCGATGACTGTTCAATGCGTTTTGCAGGTTGACCTTGCTGCGTGACTCGCTGCGCCAAATATCGCCGCGCGCATACAGCAGATCACCGATTTCCATGGTGTGGCGCAGCCAATCGGCCATCCCGCGCGGCGTCCCGTCATTGTGCCCTTCCAGAAGGGCGACGACGGCAATGAATGCGCTCTCCAGGAAGTTGCGCGTCACATTCTCGAAGGCCATGATTTCGGCAGGCTCAAGGACCCGCCATAGCCCGTCTTGTTCCTCGATGAATTTTCGCTCGACCAGCCAAGCGAGCACCGCCCGCAACTCGTCGGGCTGCGGAGGCGTATAGACGCGGTGGAACTCTTCAAGGAACAAGGCGTGCAGAAGCGCATAGCCCTCCCAGAGCGACTCAAATGTGTCCTCACGGCGCAGCCGAAACGACAGTGCCGCAAAGCTCAGATCGACAAGAAAATGAACCGTATTGTTCTTGTAGTAGTCGAGGGTCATACGGTACTCATCATCGACCGTGTAGACTCGCTCCCCCTGCAGCTCAATCACCTTGAGCGCGCGGCTGCCGAGCAACAAATCGAGCGCGCGGTCGGTGTCGAGCTGTTGCCCGTAAAGGAACTCTGACGACAATTGCGCACCACTACGGCGTACGGCATCCTGCAGCAGGCGGACACGGGCCCGCAGCGTTTCTTCACGAATACCGCGTTTGTGGTGGACGACGATCGCCGTCGCGACCAGTGACGTTGCCGTTACGGTGACCGCACGTTCCATGCCGCCCAACACGTGGTAGGCTAGCCGCCGGACCGCCGCATGGCCGGTGTGACCCTCATCTCGTAGCGTCGCAAGCGCCTGCCGCGCATCAATCTCCTCAGCAAAACGCACATACACCGACCCGTAGCGTCGCCCCAGCGTCTTGCGGGCCCGCAGCAACCCACCCACGCTCTCTTTGGATTTCTCACCGCCGGCCGCCTCTTTGACGATACTCGCCTCTTCGACCAGCGATTCGTAATCGATGGCTACCGGTACGATGTGGCAGTTTTCGCTAAAGCCCTCAAGCGCCTCCACGGCCATGCTGAGCATGCCGAACTTGGGTGGCATGATCTTGCCCGAGCGCGAGCGAGTGCCTTCGATAAAGAACTCCAAGTTGTAACGCTCCCGAAGGAGGCTGCGAATGTAGGTGCGCATTGCAGCTTCGTAGAGGCGGTCACCCAAAAAGCTGCGGCGTATGAAAAAAGCTCCGCAACGACGGAACAACTGTCCCACCGGAAAAAAACTCAGATTGATGCCTGCCGCAATGTGCGGGGGCGGGATCTCGTTCATCTTGAACAAGTACGAGAGAATCAAGTAATCCATGTGCGACTTATGCGTCGGTACGAGGATAATCGGGCCGGACTTGGTCAATTCACGAACCCGCTCAAGTCCATCCAGGTCGATCTGGAAATCTTCGTAGATACGTGTCCAAACCTTCGACAAGGCCAATTCGAACAGACGGATCGCCGTCCAGTTGTAATCGGCGGCGATCTCGTCCAAGTTGCGGCGCACCTCGCTCTCGACGTCGTCCATAGAGCGACCGGTCTCGTCAGAAAAATCACGCAAAGTCTGCCGCAAGCCCGGGTCACGCAAGGCACGGTCGAGCAAACGCCGCCGCGGAACAAGCCGCGGCCCAAGGACGGCTCGTTCCTCGCGCGCCAAAAAGACGCGCACGCTCAACCGTACTTTTCGCGCGACGGTCTCTGGTGAATCACGGTCACCGGCTGCGAACTCGTGCAGCTTGATTTCTTCGCCGACGACCACTTTCGTGCGTGCGGGGCCGATCAACATCCAAAGCAGCTTGCGCAGGCCGTTGCTTGAACCACGGCTGCCGAGCACGATGTCGAGGAAACTGCGCTCCATCGAACGCGGGCGGGCGTTCCAGATGAACAGAAGCGGCACAAGATGAATAACCGGCGGGGCTTGCTCGTCGCTGCGGACCTGGCGCACCAGCCGCTCGATCGGATCCCGGTCGGCCAGTTGCGTCTCTTTGAGCACCACAAGCGCGCCGGTCGGCACATCAATCGATGACAACGAGAGGTGATCGGTACGGCGCCCGAACCCATAGACACGTTCGAGCCGCGGCAGATCGTGTACGCGGCAAAGCCACCACCAAACAAGCGTATCGGTCCAGCCGGCCTCCCGGACGAGCCAGACAACACGCCCGCTCTCCGCAAGGCTGCGCAGGCGTGCGGCATCTTCCGCCGCAAACGGTACGCGATCCAGCCAGCGCCGGAAGATCCAACCGACCAATCGCAGCCAGCGCGGCATGTGGGAGAGCGTCAGCATGGCATCATCCAATCACTTGAGCGGCTGCGTTGCAAACACCCCGGTGAGCGCCGGTTCATCGGCACTGATTGGCCGGACCAACTGAAAGGACTCCCAGTGGCGGCATTGCGGGCAGACAAACGGCGCCTGTCTCGCATACGTCTCGCAGACGCCGCAACGCCAAACGAACGGCAGATCATACCAGGGGGCCAGCGCCTGCCGGGCCGCCGCCAGCGCCTCGCGAACATGCCCTCGCTCGGCCTCGAATAGCGCGATCAGCACCCGTGCATGTGCAGCAGCGGGGTTTTCGGGCGCGATCCGCGCCAATCTTCGCACCCCTTCCTCGACAAGGCCATGGCGAAGCGCAATCCAACCGGTGGTCAAAAAGAGCCAGCCGTCATCCGTCAGGTCGCCGAGCCGGTCGTCCCAGTGGGACAGTAGCGCTAGCGGATCAACGAGGCGACGCTGGAACTCATAGGCCCGCATCAGGAGGTCTGGATCTCCCGTGTTGCGATACCCTTCCAGCAGCCACGAAATCGACTCGTCAGTCCGGTCGAGCGCGGCCAGAATCTCGCTGCCGACACGGTACGGTGAGCGCCAGCCACCAACCGATTCGCGTACCGTGCGGACCTCACGCAGCGCATCGTCGCCACGCCCGTCTTCACGCAGCATCAGCGCCCAGCGCACACGCATCGTCATCTCTGCCTGCCGCAGATCTTCTTCTTCTTCCGGTGTCGGCGGATCGGTGTCGCGCAGACGCTCCAAGGCTTCGAGCCCCTCCTCGAAACGCTGCGCGGCATCGAGCAAACGAATCAGCTCGCGAAACGTCGAACGCCGCACCACATGGCCGCGCCGAATCCGTGCCAAAACGTCGCGGATCCACAGATCTTGCTCACCGGCGCTCTCAAACAGGTTTGACCAACGCACGGTCAGCGCGGCTTCGGGCAGCCGCGGCAGCAGGGCGATCAACTCCGAGCGCGCCCGCTCCGGTTGCCCGGTATCGAGCAACAAGCGAATTCGCCAATAATGCAATCCCAGATTGGACGGCGTGCGCGCCAGCTCACTCTCGACGGTCTGCAGCGCCTCGTCGAGGCGGCCTTCCTCGTAGGCGCGGCCAATCGCCTTACGCACGCGCCGTGGCAGAATCAATGGCAACAAGTCGCGTGGATCGTGTCCCAGTGCCGGCATCAGTCCACGCAGCCAAGGTACCGCCGCGACGACGATCAAACCCGCTGCAATTGCCATGGCGATACCGAGCGGCACACGCAAAGTCACATGCTTCATCAGCGACAGATGCACAATCGTGCGGTTGGTCCAACCCAGCCAGACCGCTACACCGAGGGCCGCCGCCGAGATCACCAAACGCTGCAGCCAGATCATGCGCCGCCTCCGTGTCCCAAATGATAAGGATGACCGTCGAGAATCGTTCCGATCCGATAAAGTTGTTCGGCCAAAACGGCGGCGGCCAACGCATGCGGCAGTGTGATCCGGCCGAACGACCAGCGCTGTTCGATGGCGGCATCACCCGGCCAGCCGTCGGGGCCACCGACCAGAAAACGGGCGACCGGCACGGCCGATTGCTCGGATCGATGCCACTGGGCGGCGGCCTCTTCGGTACTCCAGCATTCGCCACGCGAGCACAAAAGCACCTGCCAGGCGCGCCCGGCCGGCAATGCGGGGCGCCGATCGCCATGTTCGACGACCTTGAGGGGCCGGTGCCGCGGCGCCCTAGCGCACCAGCGCTCGACCAAGGACCTTAGTTCGGGGTCGCGGAGGCGGAAGGCGAGGTGCAGTTCACCAATCACGGCACAGCGGACTCGGCGGACGATGCGTCGATGCGCGGTGCATCAAGCCAAAGCCGCTCGAGATCGTAGTACTCGCGCATCTCGGTGTCGAAGACGTGTACCACGACGTCGCCAAAATCGATCAGGCACCAACGCGTCCCCTGCCCCTCGACGCCGAAGGGGCGCTGACCCATTTCCCGGCTCTTGTCACGGACCTCATCGATCAACGTTTCGACATGCCGCTGGCTGCTGCCGGAAGCGATTACGAAGACCTCGGCAAGCGAAGACACCGCACCGATCTGCAGTGCGATCACATTCTCGGCTTTCTTGTCTTCAAGCGCCGCAACGATCGTTTCGACGAGTTGGCGAGTGTCCTCGCGCAGGGCGCGGGCGCGCACTTCATTCGACATAAATGTGTTGTTCCGCAATGATCCGGAGCACGGAGTCCGGAAGCAGGTAGCGCACGCTTAGACCGGCCATCAAGTCATCGCGGATCGCCGACGAGGCAATGGCGAGTTGGCGGGTCTGAAAGCGGCGGACTCGGGTTCGCCAGGCAGGCTGGACGTCCGGTCGAGTGGTAAGATTCCACGCTTCATCCGTAGAGTCCTCATCGTAGCACAGCAGGCCCTGGGGGTCAAAATCGGGCAAATCCGCGGGCGCAATGAGCGGACAATCGGGTCGGCCGGCCACCGCCACGTCCGCCACGGCCAAGATCCCTAATGGATCACGCCAGCGCCCGAAACCCGCCCACGCATCGGCTCCGAGCAACAAGACAAAGCGCAGATCGGGCTGTGCGGCCGCTTGCTTACGAAGCGACTCGACGGTCCAACTGGGCCCATCGGCGGCCAACTCGCAAGTCTCGAGGACGAAGCGGGGTTCCCCCCCAATGGCCGCAGCGACCATTGCGCTGCGCTGGGCCGCTGTGGCCACCGGAGGCTGCGGTTTGTGTGGATTCTGCGTGGCCGGTACAAACACCACGCGGCTCAGGCCGAGTGATTGGACCGCCTCAACGGCCAGTCGCAGGTGGCCATGGTGCGGCGGATCAAAGCTGCCGCCGAACCAACCGACGCGCGGTCGGCCATCGTCAGCCGCGGATCTGCCCATGCCCCAGTACGATAAACTTGCGAGTGGTCAATTCCTCAAGCCCCATGGGACCGAACGCGTGCAGCTTGGACGTGCTGATGCCGATCTCGGCACCCAGCCCCAATTCACCACCGTCGGCAAACCGTGTCGAGGCATTGACCACGACGGTGCTGCTGTCGATCATGCGCAAAAAGCGTTGGGCGGCATCCCAGTCCTGTGTAACAATCGCCTCCGTATGCTGGCTGCCCCAACGGGCGACGTGGTCGGCGGCGCCGTCCAAGCCGTCGACGACCCGCACGCAAGCAGCCAAGTCGAGCCATTCGGTGCCCCAGTCGTCATCACTGGCGGCGTCGAGGTCGGGGACGATGGCGCGCGACGCCCCGCAGCCCTTCAGCCGAACGTTCTGAGCGCGCAACGCAGCGACGAGCCGCGGTAGGGCTTGCTCCGCAATCGCACGGTCGACGAGCAGCGTCTCCATGGCGTTACAGACGCCCGGGCGTTGGGCTTTGGCGTTGACAACGATAACCTCGGCGCGGTCAAGGTCTGCATGAGCCTCGACAAAGACGTGGCAGACGCCCTTGTAGTGCTTAAGGACCGGGATCCGGCTGCGCTCGCTGACAGCACGAATCAAGGCCTCACCTCCGCGCGGAATCACGAGATCGATCTCGTCCTCCAGTTCTAGCAAACGATAGATGCTGGCCCGCTCGGTGTCGGGAACAACTTGAATCGCATCGGCCGTGAGCCCCTCGGCAACACAGGCCTCCCGCAGGATCGCGCCGATTTCGATGTTGGAGTGAAATGATTCGCGTCCGCCGCGCAAAATGACCGCATTGCCGCTCTTGAGACAGAGCCCTGCCGCATCGCTGGTCACGTTCGGCCGGCTCTCATAGATGATCAAGATGACCCCGATGGGAATCCGTACGCGGCCTACCTGCAGGCCATTGGGACGCCGCCACATCCCGGTGACTTCACCGACGGGATCGGGCAAAGCCGCCACCTCTTCGAGTGCAGCCGCCATTGCATCGACGCGTGCAGCATCCAGTCGCAACCGATCCATTGCCGCGTCGCCAAGCCCCATCTCGCGGGCCACTTCGAGATCGCGCGCATTCGCGGTTACGAGGCGTTCGAGGCTCGCGCGAAGACCCGCGGCTGCGCGAAGCAGTATGGCATCCTTGCGGTCGCGCTCAAGCATACGCAGCGCTGCCGTGGCCGTACGGGCCCGGCGTGCAAGGTCGAGTAGAGGATCGGCGGCTTGGGCGGCGGTCATGGCGTTGTCTCCTGTACCTGAGTCGGGATGGCAGAGCGTCGGGATTCGAGCGCCATGTCGTCGCGGTGCACAGCCTCACCGGCGCGCCGATATCCCAAAATACCCTCGATTTCGCTGCTGTGGCGTCCGGCCAAACGGCCGAGTTCATCGTGGGAATAGCTGGCCAACCCGCGTGCCAAGGCCGCGCCGTCGGGGCCGACGATCTTGACGGCATCACCGGCATCAAAGGTACCTTCGATGCGTATGATGCCGCGCGGCAGCAAGCTACGGCCTTGCTCAACAATTGCCCGCACCGCGCCCGCATCGACGTGTAGAGTGCCTTTGGGGCGCGTGACAAACCGGATCCAGAAGCGTCGCGCGCTGAGCGGCGAGTCAGCCGGCCGCACGAGTGTCCCGCAAGCCTCACCGCGCGCTAGCTTAAGAAGGGTTTCGGGATCGCGGCCATCGGCGATACGGACCGGGATTCCGTAGCTGGCGGCGCGACCGGCCGCCAGCACCTTGCCGCGCATGCCGCCGCGGCCTAGTTGCGACTTGCCGTCGCCCAGGCCGGCGGCGAACTCCTCGGCATCGGCGATTTCGGATACCAATGTCGACCCCGGTGTGTCCGGCAGACCACTCAAGACGCCTTCGACGTTGGTCAGGAGGACCAGCCGATCGGCCTCAATGAACGCAGCCACCATCGCGGCCAGTTGATCGTTGTCGCCCAGCAGGATTTCCTCGACAGCAACGGCATCGTTCTCGTTGATCACCGGCACAGCACCCCGGCGCAGCAGCGTGTCGATCGTATTGCGGGCGTGCAGATAACGTCGCCGGTCATTGATATCATCGTGCGTCAACAACACCAGGCCCGCAGCGGTGCCACGAAGTGCAAAGATTTCTTCGTATGCGGCGATCAGGAAAAACTGGCCAACACTGGCGCAGGCCTGCCGGTCGGGCAGGTCCTGAGGTGGACGCTCAAAGCCGAGGTGGCGAAACCCGCTGGCAACGGCGCCGCTCGACACGATGACAACTTGATGGCCCATTTCTTTGAGCGCGGCAGCCTGTGATGCGATGGCGTGCACACGGTCTACCCGCAGGGCACCATCGTCGCCAGCAAGCACGCCACTGCCGACCTTGATCACCCAGCGTTCACTCATCCACGACTCCGCTCATCAAGTGTTGGCCCGGCAAAAGGCTGCGGGGAGGCATCGTCCATTGCCGCCACCTCCTTGGCGCGCAGATCGGACAGCCGGCGCGCGAGCAGGTCCCGCAACTCGCCCAGGCCCTCGCCGCTCACCGAGCTCACCCAGAGAATCTCGCCGGACACATGCCCACGTACAGCTGCCTCACGCGCGGGCCGATCCGCAGGTGCAACCAAGTCTGCCTTGTGCAGAACCAAAACAGCGTGCTCCGCCGACACGGGCGTCGGACTGCGCGCAAGTTCACCTTCAATGACTTCGATGCGGCCGATCAGCGCATCCTCATCGCCATCAGCCGCATCCACCAAATGGACCAGCAAGCGGGTGCGCGCCAAGTGGCGTAAAAAACCGTGGCCCAGGCCAGCACCCTCGGCCGCACCTTCAATCAACCCAGGCACGTCGGCAATCACGAACCCATCGCCTTCAGCATCTTCAACGACACCGAGATTCGGCACGAGCGTGGTGAACGGATAGTCCCCAACCTTGGGCCGCGCACGCGTCAAACGACGAATCAAGCTCGACTTGCCGGCATTGGGGTAGCCGACCAAGCCGACATCGGCAAGCAGCCGCAATTCAAGTCGAAGGTTACGCTCTTCGCCGGGCTCACCGGGCTGTGCATGGCGTGGGGTCCGGTTGACAGAGGAACGGAAATGCCAGTTCCCTAGCCCCCCGCGACCGCCCGCAGCGATTACCACCCGCTCGCCGTCATAACTGAAATCGTGCAACACCTCACCGGAGTCGCGGTCTTCGGCGATCGTACCGATGGGCACTTGCACGACCACATCGGCGCCGGCAGATCCGCTGCGACGCTGCGTGCCTCCCCCCTGGCCAGCCTCGGCGCGGGCGCTCCGTCGGCGCCGAAACGGATTGAGCGTGTTGAGATGGCTGGTTGCGACGAACACCACATCGCCGCCTTTGCCGCCGTCACCACCGTCTGGTCCGCCTCGCGGCACATGGGCCTCGCGGCGGAACGAAACGGCGCCAGCGCCACCGTGCCCGGCTTCGATGCGGAGTTCGACCTCATCGATGAAGGGCTCTGCCCGTACTCTCTCCATCCGACCATTGTAACGTACAGGACGGTCGTGCGACGACTCCATGCAGCAATCCGACGCCGCGGCAATTGCCGTTCATCGCAGCCGCGGCTATCATATACAGAAATCACTATCCGTCCGCCTCGACTCTGAAGGAGATTCCATGAGCGACTCACAAGTTTCTACAGCCGCAACCGCACGCCATAAAGTCGTAATTTTGGGCAGCGGCCCTGCGGGGCTGACCGCCGCCATCTATGCCGGGCGGGCCCTGTTGGAGCCCCTCGTCCTCGAAGGCGGCGAACCCGGGGGTCAGCTCACGACGACGACGGATGTCGAGAACTACCCCGGCTTTCCTGAAGGTGTGATGGGCCCCGAAATGATCGACGTGCTCAAGCAGCAGGCCGAGCGTTTCGGCGCCGAGATTCGTCCGGGAATTGTCGACCGGGCCGAGCTCAATCGCTGGCCTTTCGTGCTGCATACGGAATCGGGCACGCTCGAAGCCGAAACCCTGATCGTCGCCACCGGCGCCACGGCCAAGTACCTGGGTTTACCCAGCGAGCAGGCATACATGGGCAAAGGCGTCAGCGCATGCGCCACCTGTGATGGCTTCTTTTTCAAGGGAATGCCTGTCATCGTGGTTGGCGGCGGCGACACCGCTGCGGAAGAAGCGCTCTTTTTGACCCGCTTCGCAACACGGGTCTATCTGATCCATCGGCGCGACGAGCTACGAGCGTCCAAGATCATGCAGGAGCGCGTGCTGGCCAACCCCAAAATCGAGCCGATATGGGACACCGTAGTCGAAGAGGTTCTGGGTGACGGCAACAACGTGACCGGCGCGCGGGTTCGCAATGTCAAAACAGACGAAGTGCGCGTCATCGAAGCACAAGGCTTCTTCGTCGCGATCGGACATCAGCCGAACACGAGTTTTTTGGGCGGCCAGATCGACTCCGACGCCGCCGGCTACCTTCAAGTCAGCGGCGCCACCAGCATGACGAACATTCCCGGTGTATTTGCCGCCGGTGACGTGCACGACGCGCGCTACCGGCAGGCGATTACGGCGGCCGGTGCAGGCTGTAAGGCCGCAATCGACGCCGAACGTTGGCTCGAAGAAAAAGACGCCGAGCAGGGACGCTAGAAGCCCCGCGTAAAGGCAAAAAAGCTCCCCGTCGGCACTTGCCGACGGGGAGCTTTCAAGTAGATGGCGAGATCCGTGCGGGGCCCGGGGGGGGGCCCCAGGACACGCAGCCGATGGATTTACAAGAACGTACCTTGACGGCGGGCGCCACGGCCTTCGGAGACCGTCGGGCGCAACAGGGTGAGTGCCGCAGCGTAGGCATCGCCCAAAAGCGCCGCATCGTGCTCATCAATGCGGACGGTGATCCGGAGGTCACCGGCCTCGCCCACATGCTCGGCCTCGGCAGCAAGTACAGCACCCTTTTTGCGAGCCTCGTAGGCGGCCATGAACTCCTTAACGCTCCAATCGCCACGCCGCACCGACTGGATCCACGCGAACGGCACGCCGAGATTGCGCGAAAGCAGCGACAGCTCGACAACGTTGCTGACGTTCTTGAGCCCACGCTTGAATTGGTGGGCATACGGATAACCGGGATAGATGAACCGGGCGACCTCGCTGTCGAAGACGTTCTCTTCGCGGTCTTCCTGGATCAAATCCTTGAGTACCCCAAGCGCCGACTGGAAGAGAACCTCCATGGTTGGGAACTCAGCTTGACCGCCTTTGCGATCACGGCGAAAGGGAATGCGGTAGTTTTTTTTGCGGATGTCTTTTTTCTTGGCCATGCCGACCTTCCTTGCCCACGCGGGGCGTTACATCGTTTACATGGGGGCAAAAGCTACCCGGGCGATAGCGCCCCACTACCTCTATTGTCGCACAAAAGCATCTAGCTTGCTGCAAATTGCACTCGGCTGCATTTCGAGCAATTCGATCAAGGAAAAAATATAACGCATAAGGACTCGGCAAGTCAACCAGTGCGACACGCCGGGCGTGTCGCCGCCTGAGCCGCTATGCTGTACCCGGTGCCCAAGGAGGTTGTCGCGATGCACGTCCGTGTCTTCCAGCACGCAGACTTCGAGGCGCCCGGCGCGATCGGTGAATGGGCGGCCGGCAGAGGCGCCAACGTCGAAATCATCGATTGGAGCTCGGGACGTTCGACAGCGCGCGACCAGCAGGAAACAGATCTTCTTGTCGTCATGGGTGGGCCAATGAACGTCGATGAGACGGATCGGCTACCTTGGTTGATCGATGAACGCGCTGCGATCCGGGACCACATTTCGGCCGGCGTACCGACAATCGGCATCTGCCTTGGCGCCCAGCTCATCGCACGGACGTACGATGCCGCGGTTCGCCCCAACGCACACCGCGAGATCGGCTGGTTTCCGATCCGCCTGCATGCCAGCGCACGGCGCCAGCCACTACTCGAAGGCTGGCCGACCGAGTTCACGACCTTGCACTGGCACGGCGACACCTTCGACATCCCCGCCGGCGCCTTGCCGATCGGAGCCAGCGATGCCTGCGCCAACCAAGGATTCATCATCGGTGATCGGGTAGTTGGACTGCAGTTCCATCCCGAGGCCACGCCATCGTTGGTGGAAGGATTCATCGAGCGCGCCGGGTCGTCGGCAGATGAACGTTGGGTACAAAGCGCCGCGGAGATTCGTAGTGGCCTCCGCCATGCCCCGGCCATGTATCCGCATCTGTTCGCGCTTTTGAACCGCCTCGCAGCAAAGGGCCGTTCTTGAGGTTGTGGCGACCGTCCTTGCTCCAGGCAGCCGCCGCTGGCCGCCTCATTCACGTACCCCACGGTGAAGGGGCCGTGCAAGCATAGCGTTCAGCCGGTATCCGGCCTCGGCGGGCAGGCAGGCACGTTTCGTGGCAGCATGGTCGGGATGAATACCACCGCACACCCCCGCGAACTGCAGGGCATCCACCGCTACGTCGACCTGCGCATGAGTTGGGTCGCCGCGTCTTTCATGGCTGGTGTCGTCTTTGTCGTCAACCTGAGCCACGGCCCCGGGCCGGCTGGCGTAGCGGCAGCCAAACAGGGCTTGTACACAGCCATCGCCAGCGGGTTTCTGCTGCGAATTTGCCAACGATTGGCAGCGGGACCCGGTCCGGACTGGGCGGCGCTCGGCAAGGCCGTGGCGGTGCCTTCGGTGCTGGCCATTCTGTTTACCTTCGGCGTACACAACTTGAAGGGCACACCCGAACCACTAGCCTCCACGGTGCCGACGATGCTTGTCGTGCCGCCAGGTTTTCTGCTGTGGGCGCTCCGCAAACGGAGGGAAGTCCATGCCGCGGCGCCAACCAAGGCTTGACGGCGTAAACCCGCTCAGTGCCGCGGCTTGAAGCCGACGGCGAAGGTCGTCTGACCAGCCATGGCCGGCACGATCCGCACCCCTCTGTAGCCCAAATCACGGAGCGTCTTGCGCATCCGGCGCTCGGTGTTGACGAGCCCGGTCGGGCTTGCGCCGAGGTCGAGGACGCCTTCGAGCGCCCGTGGCAGCGGGGTCCGGCGCTGATCACGGTACATCGTCTCCCAGAAGATCGCCACGCCGCCGGGCCGCAGGACCTCAAAGGCCTTGGCCGCGAACTTCTCGCCCATCCGTTCCTCGGGGGCCAGAATCATCTTCTTGGTCAAAAACACCAGGTCAAAAGATTCGTCACCCCAGCGATCGGCCGACGGATCGCCCCCGTGTGAATGCATGCCTGTAATCGCACGAGGCGGCACGCCGTAGCGCCGCGTCAGCTCGGGAATCTCAGCCACCAAATGAGGGAGGCAGCCGTAGGTGACCTTGGCCTTGGGGAAGCGATTGAGGAGTGCCGCACTGAAACTGACGCCCATCGAGCCGACGATCGCCGATTCGACGCGCTTGAGGTCGAGGCGGTCCAGTAGGTCGGGCGTCGCCCACGACAGAAAGGCGTTGACGGCCTCCAAAAATGCCGGATAACGGCTTTCTGGCAGCATGATGTCGATCGCGGGCGGCACGGAGCCGCTGCGCATGCCGGACACGGCATCGCCGAAGGCGGCCGCCTGGGCGGCCAAAAGGTCGAGCATGGGCGCCAGGCCATGGGGGCCCGCAGTGGCCAAAAACTCCCGGCTGAATGAACTGGCGGTGAAGCGATCGCGATGACGTTCGACAAGGCCGGCCGCATGCAAAATGTAGAGCAGCGCCTCGGCCGCCCGGGGGTGGATTCCGGTTTCCTGCGCCGCCTCATCCGGTGTTATCGGGCGCCGCGCAAGCAGCGCCAGAAGACCCGTCTCGTGAGCCTGCAAAATGGCCGTCACTGTACGTTGGCGGTAGAACGCTTCCTGCAGATCGGCGATCTGGTGCCGATGGCGCCATTGCTGAAGGAGCCGTCGGGGGTCGCGGAACGCACCCTTTGAACGCAGCATGTCGAAGACATCCAAGCGACGCCCGATTGATTCGGGCAATGTGCGGCGTAGAGTTTCACTGAACACAGTCATGGTCGGCCTCCTCGTCGGGCGCCTAGCGCGGAGCCCCTGTCTCCATCCTAGCCCGATCGCTGGACGAATTCAAGAGGAAGCACGCAGTGCAAGGCCGTACGCATTCAAAACGACGTCCGAAGGCCAATCCCCAGGTCGAATAGCGGGCGCTGCATGGTGACCCCCTGCGCAAGCTGCGGGATCAGCGGCATGGGTGGCAATGAGAACCCGGGGTTAAACTCCCCGGCACGACCGTAATGCAGAGCGGCCCACGTATCGAGAGACAGAAAGCTCCTTAGCGCGTGCCGTACATCGACGCGGCTGAGCCAAGACCGGTCGCTGAAATTGCCTAGCGTCGACGCGATGAAGGTGGTGTCATTGAGGGCACCGGGGCCCATGGCAATCAGCGAGGCGGCCGCATAATGGCGCCCGTAGTACAGCGGGCGATAGGTACCTCGGAATAGCTGCCAAGGGAACAGATCAGGCCGGTCGCTGCCGCCGTCATTGAAGAAGTACTCGACGGCCAGCAACAAGCTGTCTTCATCGCTGATATTGAACGAGGTTTCGAGGCCGGCGACGACTTGTGGGATCCAGTCGGCGCGCCGATCGACCGGCTGCGGCAATTCGGGAAAGGGCCGCCTGGCAAGGTCGAGATTCCCCGTCCAGGCGGTAACCGGATCGAGATGGACGGCTGCGGCTTCGACATACAGGTCGAAGGGCCCAATGCCGCTCGACACATCAGCGCCGAGCGTAATTGGTCGGCCCTTACGGTGGTAGCCGGAGATGGCCAATTCTGTCTGGCCAACGAGCATTTCGGCGCGCACGGCGGCGCCGACTTCGTCAGGAGCACGGCTGCCCTCGAAGTCTCCGATCGCATAGAGGTTGATGCCGCGCGCTTCGAACGGGATATGTAGCTTGACGAGCGAAACACCGAGCCGCTCGTCGATCACGGCCAGCGGATCGCGGCGGGTGGGATTGAGGAAATCGGTGGGGTTCCAGAAGCGCCCGACGCCGAAACGCAGCGGCTGCTTGCCGACCGTCACGAATGCGCGACGAGCGATGTCAAATTTCAGCCACATCTGATCAAGGGCCACATCCAAGCCCTCCACCGGACGGCCGAACATGTCGATTGTGCCAGCCGTCACCGTGGCATCGTAGCTCAGCCGTCCCCGCACGTAGGCGCGGATTCGATCCGTCGGTCGCCCATCGAGGTAGACGTCGAGCCAACTCGGCGCAGCCAAGGCCGCACGTTCGGGGTCGCCGTCACGCTCAATACGGTAGGTTCCGCGCAGATACAGCAGGCCCCCGAGATCGAGATTGTCATCGGCCGCCGCCACACGGTCGGCAATTCCCAGTGCAGCGACCGACAGCCCGGATGGACCCGACTGCAACACGGCGCCGGAGTCGGTCACGGCGCCGCCGAACATAGCGTCCTCGCGCAAATCGGAAGCTGGCGCCGTCGGCGCTTCGGGCGCGCCGAACATCTCTGCCTCAAATGCCCTGCGGTCGCCGGCCCACACCCGCTGCGGCAGCACGCCAACAAAGGCCGGCAACAACAAGGCCGACAGTACGAACGGCCCCAGCCTCATCGGCTCTGCGACTCCAGCCAAGCCTTGGTGAAGATGTTGGCCGGCAGCGGGTCGAGATTCACTTCCTTGATGACGATGATCGTCTGATTGCCCTTGTCGATCTCATCAAAAATTCGCATTTCACGGGGAAAGTAGACCTCGGCCTGCTTTGAAGGGCTGTAGACCTTGGCCCACTGCGGATTGTACTGCGTGCGGATCAAGCGGCCCGACAGCGCAAGCTCCTGCTGCTTGAGTACGTTGGACGTCGCCGTGTCGATCCACAGCCGCACGATCGGGTAGGCCACATCGGCGCCAGGCTTGGCACGCAGCTCCAGGTGGTGCACCACGAAGGCGCCCAGCTTTTCGCGGCCCACATAGGTCGGCGTAAACTCCTCGGCGAGACGGGATTCGTCGAAGTCGGCACGCCGTGAATTGGTACCGAGGATGCGATCCCGCTCGGTACGTCGCTCCCATTTGCCTACCGTCGGATCGTAGAGGAAAAGATTCTTGTCGAGGCGCAAGTAACCCTTGCCAGCCTCGGACTTGGGCTTGAGAAACAGGATCAATAGCTTATCGTCGGCATCACGACGGTACACAACCGCCTCGTAGAGCAGGTCCTCACGACCGGTTTCCTTCTGCTGAATATACGACAGGGCCTTGTAGTCGCCGCTGTTACGCTGCCGGTCGTCGATGACTTCGAGTAGACGCACCATGGCGGTGGCATCGAGCGATTCGGCTGCCGATGCGGCGGTAGGTGCGAGTGCAGCGGCGGCACATACCGCAAACAGCAAGGGGCGCCTGACATTCCGCATCATTGGGATCCTTTCTGG
>CAZUAB010000010.1:0-30655 GCA_964617795.1 uncultured bacterium | reverse complement strand
TGTTCGAGAAGGTAAATACGGGCGGCAAGGCGCTGGACGCCTTTGAACTGGTCACTGCGATGTATGCGGCAGAAGGCCACGAGCTGCGCAAGGACTGGTATGGCGACGACGAGCGCAAAGGCCGGCATCGACGTTTCGTGGATACGATGCGCCCAGCCGATGCCGAGGCAGGGATTATCGCCAACGTGAGCAACACGGACTTTCTGCAGGCGATCTCGCTGTTTTACACGCGCGAGCGCCGGCGCGACGCGGAACGCGCTGGTAAGGCGGGCAAGGAACTTCCGGCCGTGATCGGTAACCGCCAGGCCCTGTTGAACTTGCCGTTGTCGGCCTACAAGCGGTACGAAATGCAGGTGGAGCATGGTTTCGTACAAGCGGCGAAGTTTCTGCACATGCAGCACATCTACCGCGTCTTCGACCTGCCTTATCAGTCGCAAATCGTGCCGCTGGCAGCGATCATTGCTGACATCGGCGAGGCATGGGAGCACGAAGCGAATCGCGCCAAGCTGGTCCGATGGTACTGGAATGGCGTGTTCGGCGAACTGTACGGCTCGGCGGTTGAGTCTCGCATCGCCCGCGATTTTATGGAGGTGCCTCGCTGGTTGCAGGGTGGACCGGAACCATCAACGGTGAGCGAGGTGATCTTCCGCGCTGACCGCCTAAAGACCATGCGCATGCGTCTATCTGCCGCCTACAAGGGGGTGAACGCGCTGCTGATGAAAGAAGGCGCGCAGGATTTCCGATCCGGGCAGAAGTTCGACCACACGGTGTTTTTCGGCGAGAATACCGATATCCACCACATTTTCCCGCAGGACTGGTGCAAGAAGCAGGGTATCAAGCCAGCGATTTACGACTCCATTATCAACAAGACACCGCTGTCTTTCCGCACCAACCGCATCATCGGCGGTGTAGCGCCCTCCGAATACCTGACCAAGTTGGAGAACGGCGACAAGCAGACCCCGGCCATTGATCCGAATAGATTGGACGAATACCTTCGCTCACACCTGATCGATCCGACCCTCCTGCGTAGTGATGACTTCGACGCCTTCATGGGCGACCGGCAGAGGCGACTGCTTGAGCTAATCGAACAAGCGACCGGCAAGGCTGCCTACACAGGAGATGCGCCAGAGGAGGGTGTAGATACGGGAGGTGATGCAGATATGATCGAAGCCGCGATGGTGATCACATCATGATTGACAAACAATGTCTAACAGCAGGTTGCGGTGGACGTTGTTCCGCCGCGCGCCACAACACGGCTGAACCTGAGCACTAGCCGCAATCGGAAGATCGCCAGTGACGGCAGCATCGGGAGCGGATCGAGGGATGAGGGTACGCAAGCAAATCTATCAGCAGGGAGGATGAAGGACATGCGGGAAGGCGACCAAGGCGACCTTTGGCGTCGCGGGCGGTATTGACTGATGCCCCCCAACCAGCGGATCAAGCGGGTCTACGAGCAACCAGACCCGGCCGACGGGCGGCGTATTCTCGTCGACCGGCTCTGGCCGAGGGGGCTGAGCAAAGAGAAGGCGCGCGTTGACCTTTGGTTAAAGGACATCGCCCCGAGTACCGAGCTCCGAAAGTGGTTCGACCATGATCCGGACAAGTGGGAGGAGTTCAAGGCGCGGTATCATGCCGAGCTCAAGGAAAACGATGCGCCGGTCGCGCGCCTGAAGCAAGAACTCGAGCTGGGCATGGTGACGCTCGTCTATGCCGCAAAAGACGAAAAGCACAATGACGCCGTCGCCCTCGTGGAGTTTCTGAGTCGCTGACGCCCTCCTCGCTCGACAATCGGGTACCACGGGACTACACTCAAGCCAGTACCCAGCCACGTGGGGGGTGGTCCAGGATCATTGCCCCGGTCTGGGTGACGGAGTCGCACCGGACGAAAGGGTCTCCTTGATGACCACGGGCAAAAATCACCATCACGGCCATGCGGCCGAGTCGCACACCGGCCATGGCTCGCATGGGGAGCCTGGGCAGGGTCCCGAAGACCACGACAGCCACGACCAGCACGCCGGCCACAGCCCGGAGATGTTTCGCGACAAGTTCTGGCTTTCGTTCGCGCTTACGCTTCCCGTCCTGGTCTGGTCGACACACATCGAAGAACTGCTAGGCTACCGGGCTCCCGAGTTCCCGGGTTCGTCCTGGATCGCGCCGGTTCTGGCGACCGCCATCTTCTTCTACGGCGGCCTGGTCTTCTTGCAGGGGGCGCGGCACGAACTGAAGGCCCGACTGCCCGGGATGATGACGCTCATCTCCCTGGCCATTACCGTGGCCTTCGTTTTCTCTTGGGTCGTGAGGCTCGGATTGATCGAAGCAGGCGCACTTTGGTGGGAACTGGCCACCCTGGTGACGATCATGCTGCTTGGTCACTGGATTGAGATGCGCTCGATCCAGCAGGCTCAAGGCGCGCTCCAGGAGTTGGCGAAACTCCTTCCGGACACGGCAACGCGCATCAGAGGGGAAACCGAGGAGACCGTTCCAGTCAGCGCGCTGCGCGAAGGTGACGTGGTGCTGATTCGTCCAGGCGAGCGCGTCCCGGCAGATGGGATCATTCGCAAAGGGGCGAGCGCCCTCAACGAGGCGATGCTCACAGGCGAGTCGCGGCCGGTGAAGAAAGAGGAGGGCGACGAGGTCATTGCTGCGACCATCAACGGCGAAGGCTCACTTCGCGTGGAGGTCACGGGTACCGGCGACAAGACCAAGCTGTCCGGCATCATGCGCCTTGTGGCGGACGCCCAGACGTCCAAGTCGCGGGCGCAGCACTTGGCCGATCGTGCGGCGCAGCTCCTCACAGGCGTTGCCATTCTGTCCGGCATTCTCACACTCATCGTCTGGCTGTTGCTGGGCGCGAGTATCGATTTTTCGATCGTTCGGGTTGTAACCGTGCTGGTCATCGCCTGCCCGCACGCCCTCGGGCTGGCGGTGCCGTTGGTTGTGGCCATTTCGACGACCTTGGGCGCCAAAAACGGCCTGCTTGTGCGCGATCGGCGTGGCTTGGAGGAAGCCCGGAACCTGAACACGGTGATCTTCGACAAGACGGGAACGCTCACCCTTGGGGAGTTCCGCGTGGTGGAGATGGCCGTCGCGGGTGGTCTGGCCGAGGACGAAGCGCTTCTCATCGCGGCGGGCGTGGAATCCGAGTCCGAACACCCCATCGCACGGGGAATTGTGAAGACGGCCGAGGATCGGAAGCTCGACGTGCCGGCCGCGCAGGGATTCCGTGCGCTCACGGGAAAGGGTGTGGCTGCTTCGGTCGCTGGGGTCGAATATCACATGGGCGGGCCGGCACTGCTCAAGCAAGAGGACGCGCAAATACCGGACGAGCTTCGGACGGTAGCCGAGGCGGCGGCCGCCCGGGGCCAGGCCGCCATCTATCTGCTGCGGGGTGGTCAGGCGATGGCGGTTTTTGCGGTGGCCGATGCCATCCGGGAAGAAAGTCGCGAGGCGATCCGCGCCCTCCACGCGCGCGGGATCGAAGTTGCCATGCTGACCGGAGACGCCCAAGCGGTGGCAGACGCCGTCGCTGCCGAGTTGGGCATCGACACCGTGTACGCTCAAGTTCTCCCCGAGGACAAGGCTTCGAAGGTGCGCGAATTGCAATCGCAAGGGAAGAAAGTGGCGATGGTTGGTGATGGGGTGAACGATGCCCCCGCCTTGGCCACCGCCGATATCGGGATTGCGATCGGCGCCGGCACGGATGTCGCGGTGGAGGCCGGCCACATCGTGCTCGTGCGGTCCGACCCCCGCGACATCCCCAAAATCGTCGCGCTGTCCCGCGCCACATACCGGAAGATGCTCCAGAACTTGTGGTGGGCCGCCGGCTACAACATCCTTGCGATACCGCTGGCCGCCGGCGTGCTTGCGGCGTGGGGCATCCTCCTTACCCCGGCAGCGGGTGCGGTTCTCATGTCGGCGAGCACGGTGGTCGTGGCGGTCAATGCCCAACTGCTCAAGCGGGTGGACCTGCAATGAATCGCCCAACAGCCAGCCGCAAGCCGGCGGCGAACTCGGGAAGTTCGAGCGGCTTCGCGAGCCTTGCAGATGAGGAGCTTCCGAAGATGCGGCGTTCGGCAACGAAGTCCGGTACTATGCGTTCATCAACCCAGTTTGGAGTAAGCAAATGAAGTTCATCCTCGCCCTCGTATTTTTAGCGAGCCTGCAGCCAGCCGTCGTCTACGGGGAGGAGAAGCCCCGTCCAAAAGAAGCCAAGGCGGCGGTGGGCGTAGAAGCGCTGTCCACCGATTTGCGCGGCTTGCTGACCCAAGAAATGCAAGCCTTGCAGAGCGGGATGATGAGCGTTATCCCCGCATATGCCGCTGGCAACTGGAGCGAGATCGCGACGATCGCTCGAAGCATAAAAAATAGTTACATCTTGGAGCAGCGCCTCACAGAGAGCCAGAAAAAGGAACTGCAGACGGTGCTGCCGGCAGCATTCATCGAAAAAGATCAAAGATTTCATCACTTGGCGGGCATGCTTGAGCACGCTGCAAAAATGAAAGACGCCGAACTGATGCTTTTTTATTTTTCAAAAATGAATGAATCGTGCGTGAGCTGCCACAGCGCGTTTGCGGCGCATAGATTTCCGGCCCTCGCAGCACAGGGCCACAAGGCCGAACACGCACATTAACGGCAGCGCTGCGGGGAGGGGCCGAATTCGCCCTTCTAAAACGCGTAGCGAAACACCGGGTCCACATCCTCAAGCCGAGCGCGGCTGACGCCGAGGTCGCGGACATGGCCATCGGCGAGGCCGTAGATCCAGCCGTGAACGGCCAGCCGGCGGCCGCGGTGCCACGCGCCCTGGATGACAGCCGAGTGGCAGACGTTGCGGACCTGCGCGGCGACGTTGAGCTCGCAAAGGCGATCGACGCGGGCCGGGCAGTCACCGATTTCGTCGAGTTCGTTTTTGTGGGCGGCGTAGACGTCGCGGATGTGGCGCAACCAAAGATCGACAATCCCGTTGCGGCGCGCCTGCAGGGCTGCAGAGACACCACCGCAGCCGTAGTGGCCGCAGACGATGACGTGCTCGACGCCCAAAACATCGACAGCGTACTGCAGCACGCTGAGCGCATTGACGTCGGAATGGACGACGACATTGGCGACGTTACGGTGGACGAACAACTCCCCCGGATCAAGGCCGACGATCTCATTGGCGGGTACGCGACTGTCGGCGCAGCCGATCCAGAGAAACCCCGGGTCTTGCTGACGGGCCAGGCGCGGAAAAAAGTCGGGGTCGGCGGATTTTCGCGCTGCGGCCCAGCGGCGATTGTTCTCGATCAGGCGATCCATTGTCGTGTTCATAGCAGCCCTCCGGTCAGGCGGTCGAGGTCGAAGGAAACACGGTCAGCAACAGGATACGCCAATTCGGCCAAAGGCGGGCCCAGACGGGCGCTCAGCGCCTCCCGGTTCGTCTGCTCGGCGACACCGGCGTCGGAGGAAAGCGCGTTGAGTACCCAGCCGACGAGCGGCCGGTCGGCGGCGGCGATCGACTCGGCGGTCAGAAAGCCGTGATTGAGGCACCCGAGCCGGTTGCCGACGACAAGCAGCACTGGCAGGTCCCAGCGGATCGCCAGCTCACGCCAGGTCACTTCGGGCGTCATTGGCACCAGCCAGCCGCCAGCGCCTTCGATGATCAGCCAATCGTGGTCCGCTCGGAGAGCCCTGAGGTCGCGGTCGAGCAGGCCAAGGTCGATCGTCGTGGCGGCCCGGGCGGCCGCCACGGCCGGAGCCAGGGGCTCCGAAAGGCGAATGGTCGTTCGGACCGTGACGGTCGGACCCGCAATGTGGGCCACGGCACCGGCGTCGGCGGCCGGTTCTTTCGCCGGAACACCCGTCTCGACCGGCTTCCAGTAGGCGACGCGGGCGCCGGTCGACGCCAGCGCTGCGGCCAGTCGGGCCGATACGGTCGTCTTGCCGATACCCGTGTCGGTTCCGGTCACGAGAAGAGCGCGTGCAGTCAAGGCGGCCCCCCGGCGCCGCTCGTCGGCTCGGGCGCGCGTGTGACCTCGTCGATCGCCGCGCGGGTGATCGCCACGAGGTCCGAGAGCAGCGCCTCGGGCATGGCCGGCGCCGGTACGAGCGTCATCACGTGGCCGAGCGGGCGGATGATCGCGCCACGGGCTTGCGCCGCGCGTACGATGCGGTGCGGCACGCGCCACTCGATCGGCCATGTGTCGCGCGTCTCGCGGTCGGCGACGAGTTCGATCCCGACCATCATGCCGAACTGGCGGATTTCACCCACATGCGGGTGGGCGAGAAGCCCGGCCAACTCACCGCCGAAATGGGCAACGCGCCCCGGCAAAGTCTCCAGCAGGCGCGTTTCGTCAATCGTCTCCAGCGTTGCGAGCGCCGCGGCGCAGGCGATCGGGTTGCCAGTGTAGCTGTGCCCATGGAAGAACGTCTTGAACTCATTGTACTGCCCCAAGAACGCCTCGTAAATCTCTTCGCGCGCCAAGGTGACCGCCAGCGGCAAGGTGCCGCCGGTGATTCCTTTGGAGAGTGCCATGATGTCCGGCTTGACGCCCTCGTGGTCGACGCCCCACATGCGGCCCGAGCGTCCGAACCCGGTCAGGACCTCATCGACCATCAGCAGCACGCCATGCTTCCGGCACAGCTCTTCGACGCCCCTCAGGAAGCCGGGCGGCGCCGTGTGCATGCCGTCGGCTCCCTGCACGCCCCCCTCGATCGCCAGCCCGGCGATCTCGCCGGCATGGGCCGCCAACAGCCGGTCGAGATCAGCGAGTGCGGCGTCACGGCAGGCTGCCGGGTCGTCTTGGTGGGCGGGGTCTCGGTAGGGGCGTGGCCACGGCGATTGAAGAACCTCGAACAGCAGCGGCCGGAAACGGGCGTGGTAAAGCTCGATCGCCCCGAGTGCGACGGTGCCGATCGTGTCGCCGTGGTAGGCGCCGCTAAAGGTGACGAAGCGCCGTCGATCCTCACCACGCATCTGCCAGTACTGAAAGGCCATCTTGAGCGCGACTTCCATGGCCGTTGAGCCATTGTCGCTGTAGAAAACACGGGTCAGGCCGGCGGGAGCCCGTGCCTGCAAGGCCTCGGCGAAGGCGATGGCCGGCACGCTGGACAGCCCCAGCAGGGTCGAGTGGTCAAGCTCGCGGGATTGCCGGCCGATCGCGTCGGCGATCCGGGGAACACCGTGGCCCAGCAAATTGACCCAAAGGCTGGCGTGGCCATCGATATAGCGGCGGCCGTCGACATCAACCAAGTGAAAGCCGTCGGCGCGGGCGATCACCGGTGCCGCTTCGTGTTGCCAGTCGCGCATTTGCGTGAAGGGGTGCCAGACAACGCGCCGGTCGACGGCGCGCCATTCTTCGTGGCTGCGAGAGGTCATCAGGGGCGATCCTTTCCGGACACTTCAGGGTACGTGTCGCAGACACGGCGCGCAATCGCCCGGCCGCCGCCCTGTTCCGCGGCGGAACAGGGCGGCACTTGACCTTGGTCCCGTTGTGCCTACCTTGGCTGCAAACAGGAAGGCTGGGGCTTTCCCAACGGAGGTTTCGCGATGCGGATGGACAAATGGACGGTCAAGGCTCAGGAAGCAATTTCGGCGGCGCAGTCGCTGGCGGCGCAGAAGGGCAACCCGGAGCTACTCGGCGAACACCTGCTGGCCGCCTTGCTCCGCCAGCAAGGTGGGCTGGTGCGCTCGCTGCTTGAGCGGTTGGGCGTTGGGCTGGCCGGTATCGAGCAAGAGGTCGACGCGTCACTCGGGCGGCTGCCGACCATGCAGGGCGGCGGCGAGCCGACGCTCGGCGGCGGGTTGCGTAAAGCGCTGGAGATTGCCGAGACCAAGGCGCATGGGCTCAAGGACGAATACGTCGCCAGCGAGCACTTGTTGCTGGGCCTGCTTGGCGCCCCCGGAGAGCCCAAGCGCATACTGACGGCGGCTGCGGTTGACGAGAAAGGCGTGCTGAACGCCCTGCGCGAGGTGCGCGGGTCTCAGAAGGTCGACGATCCGCACGCCGAGGACCGCTACATGGCGCTTGAAAAGTACGGCAAAGACCTGACCGACCTGGCCCGCCACGGCAAGCTCGACCCGGTTGTCGGCCGCGACGGCGAGATCCGTCGGACCATGCAGATTCTACTCCGCCGGACCAAAAACAACCCCGTGCTGGTTGGCGAGCCCGGTGTTGGCAAGACAGCAATCGCCGAGGGGTTGGCCCGCCGCATCGTTGAGGGGGACGTGCCCGAAGGCCTGAAAGACAAGCGCGTCATCAGCCTCGACATGGGATCGCTGATTGCCGGCGCCAAGTACCGCGGCGAGTTCGAAGAGCGCCTCAAGGCCGTATTGCAGGAAGTGACAGGCGCCGAGGGGCGGATCATCCTCTTCGTCGACGAACTCCACACGGTGGTCGGCGCAGGCAAGTCAGACGGGGCCATGGACGCGGCCAATTTGCTCAAGCCGGCACTCGCCCGCGGCGAGCTCAACCTGGTTGGCGCAACCACGCTTGACGAGTACCGCAAACACATCGAAAAAGACCCGGCCCTCGAGCGGCGCTTCCAGCCGGTGATGGTCGGCGAGCCGAGCGAAGAGGAGACGGTCTCGATTCTGCGCGGGCTCAAGGAACGCTACGAGATCCACCACGGTGCACGCATCACCGACAGCGCGATCGTTGCGGCGGCCACGTTGAGCAATCGCTACATTACCGATCGCTTTTTGCCCGACAAGGCCATCGATCTGATCGACGAGGCCTCGAGCCGACTGCGCATGGAGATCGACTCGATGCCCAAGGAAATCGACGAGCTGCAGCGCCGCCGCACGCAGCTTGAGGTCGAACGCGAGGCCCTGCGCAAGGAGCGCGACGCGGCCAGCGCCGAGCGCAGCGAAAAGATCGATCAGGAGGTCGCGGAAATCCAATCGCAGGTCGATGCCCTGAGTGCACGCTGGCAGCGCGAAAAGGAGCTGATCCACGAGGTGCGGGACGCCAAGGAGCAGCTCGAGCAGGTCCGGCACGATATCGAAACGGCCGAGCGCCGTGGTGACCTGACGAAGGCTGCCGAGCTTAAGTACGGTCGTTTACCCGAACTGGAAAAGGCCATTGAGGCGGCGCAGGCCCGACTGGCCGAGGTCCATGCCGAAGGCGCCATCCTCGCCGAAGAAGTGACGGCCGATGCGATTGCCGAAATCGTGAGCGAATGGACCGGTATTCCTGTGTCGAAGATGCTTGAAGGCGAACGCGAAAAGCTGCTCAAGATGGAGGCAGGGCTGCAGGCCCGCGTTGTCGGTCAAGATGAGGCGCTCATATCGATCTCCAACGCCATCCGCCGCGCGCGTGCCGGCATTCAGGACCCCAACCGGCCCTTCGGTTCGTTCATCCTTGTCGGGCCGACTGGCGTCGGCAAGACCGAGACGGCACGGGCGCTCGCCGAGTTCCTGTTCGACACCGAAGAGGCCATGATTCGCATCGACATGAGCGAATACATGGAGAAGCACGCCGTCGCTCGCCTGATCGGCGCCCCGCCTGGCTACGTGGGCTATGACGAGGGCGGCCAACTGACCGAGGCCGTGCGCCGGCGCCCATATAGCGTGCTGTTGTTCGACGAGATCGAAAAGGCGCACCCCGAGGTGTTCAACGTCTTTCTACAGATCCTCGATGACGGCCGACTGACCGACGCCAAGGGCCGTACTGTGGATTTCCGCAACACGGTCATCCTGATGACCTCGAACGTCGGTTCGCAGATCATCGCCGAAGCGACGGCCCGTGGCGAGACCGAAGAGGCCATTGGGGCGCGAATTCGCGAAGAAATGATGCAGCAGTTCCGGCCCGAATTCCTCAACCGGGTGGACGAAATCGTCATCTACCACCCGCTTGGTCGTGGCGAGCTGCGTACCATTGTCGATCTGCAGCTTGCGGCGCTGGGGCGGCGCTTGGCGGCGCAGCGCATCGAGTTGGCCGTTACGGACGCCGCCAAGGACCGTTTGGCGGAGCGTGGCTACGACCCGATATTCGGTGCGCGCCCGCTCAAGCGAACCGTGCAGGAGCTGGTCATGAACGAGCTGGCGCGGCGGCTTCTGGCCGGTGAGGTGCCAGAACGCTCGCGGGTTACCGTGGATGCAGCGGGTGAAGGCTTGGATTTTGTGGTGGCCCCGGCGACCGGCGCATGAACCACCGCGAACGTCAGTCGGCGCTCACCTGTGCACTTTTTACGAGATGCACCGTCCGCGTCGGAAACGCGAAAGCCACGCCCTCGGCGGATAGTTTCTCAAACAGTGCGAAGTTGACCGCCTGCTGCGTGTCCATCAGCGCCGTGTAGGCTGGATCGGTGCAGTAGTAGACCACCTCGAAGTCTAGTGACGAGGCGCCGAATTCCGCAAAATGCACGCGGTCCAGGCGGGCCAGCGGTACCGCAGCGACGATCTCGGAAACCCAGTCGGGGATTCTGCGCAGCACCTCGGCTGGCGTCCCGTACTCGACGCCGAAGCGGAACAGTTGCCGCCGTTCTTGCATGCGCTTGTAGTTGCGGATGCGGCTACTGAGCAGATCGCTGTTGCCGAAGATGATCTGCTCGCCGCTCAAACTGCGGATTCGGGTACTTTTGACGCCAATGTGCTCAACATTGCCGCTCAATGCATCAATGACGATAAAGTCGCCGATGACGAACGGTTTGTCGAGGACGATCGACAGCGAGGCGAAGAGGTCGCCGAGAATATTCTGCAGGGCCAAACCAACGGCGATACCACCGATGCCCAAGCCCGTGACAAGCGCGGTGATGTCGACGCCCAGATTGTCCAGAATGACCAGCAGGACCGTCGACCAGATGGCCGTGCGCACCACGAAGCGCAGCGCCCCCATGGCCGTTCGCGTGGCCGGGTCCGCGCCGTCGTTGCGCATGGCCATCCACGCCTCGAAGGCCGTCGACCCCCAGGTGCCGGCTTGCAGCACCCACAGGATGAGTACGATCTGATCCATCCGGAGCTGCACGCCGTCGGGCAGGTGGAGCATGCGTGCCAGCACCAGCAGCCCGAGCGCCGCAAATGTTGTTTTGCGGGTCTCGGCAAGCATGCGGACCAAGGTATCATCGAGGCGGGTCTTGGTCGTCTCGGACAACCGGCGCAGACGGCGCTCCGCCACCCGCACCGCCACCCAGGCGGCGCCGACGACGACCAGCGAAAGCCCGAGGCCGAGCAGCCAATCCTGCAGCGAATTGCCCCACAGCGAAGTGTCGTTGAGAACGTCCATATCTGCCATGCAGGGTAGCATGGGTGTGCCGTCGAAGCGATCGCGGGTTTGCCGCACATGTGCGCAGCGGACTACAATCTTGGCAGGGGAGACCACGTGACCACCGACGGCCCGAAACGCAAACGCCGCCCACCTGCTGTTTCAGCAGAGGCCACTTGGTCCAGCCCCGGGGCTGGACCGATGATCGATGAGGTGCGGCTGCAGGACCTGCACCACAAGTCGACCTACGAGGTGCTGACGGATGACGGCTGGACGCTCGTCATTACCCGCTACGCACCCGTGGCGCAGGCGTGGCACCAGCCACTGCTCGGGGAGCCGTTGCTGCTCGTGCACGGATTTAGCCAGAACCGGCACACCTGGACGTCCGGCGAGTTCGTCAAGGACATGCTGTACTTCGGTGCGGATCTGCACATTTTGGAGCTGCGCGGCCATGGGTTGTCCAGCCTGCGCCTGCAGGAAGATAAAGAAAAAAAGGGCATTCGCCCGCGGCCCGAGACCTGGGATTACGGCTGGGATTTCAGCCATTACTTTCTCTATGATGTTCCGGCGGCGATCGAGGCCGTCAAGCGCGAGAGCGGCAACCCAAAAATTAGCTACTGTGGCCACTCGATGGGTGGGATGATCGGCTACGGCCTGGCTAGTCAGCGTGACGATTTGCTGTGCATGGCCACGATCGGGTCGCCGGCTGAGCTCGGCGCCGAAGCTGCTTGGATCCGTATGGGGGCACTGGCCGGCGGCCTGCTTCCGCTGCTACAAGCCGTCGCCAAGGTCAGTGGCGATCAGGCCCGGGCCGCCTTGGGTGTGCTGCAAGAGATCGGCTTGGCGCGTTCGATCAAGCCACGCCGCGGAGCGCTGCGGGTCTTGCGTGGCGACGTGGTTCCGACAGACTGGTTTCTCGGTACGGTCTATCGCTCATTGGCCTTGGCCAACAATGCGGTCCCCGCTTGGATTCCGCGCGAGTTTCGCCTCTTCAACCCAACCAAAGTGGCCCTTGAAGACGTCCGTTGGCTACTCAAAGAGGGTGGCGAGCGAGAGCCGATGCGCGTGTTGCAAACCTTTCTGCGCTGGATCCGCGGCCACGAGATGGTCTGCTACCTTTCGGGCTACGATTTCCAGGCGAACTTCCATCGCATTACGATCCCGCTGACCATCGTCTTCGGCGACGAGGATGTCCTGGCCGGCATGAAAAGCACCCGCCTGATCTACGAGAGTGCCCGCAGCGACTACCTCGTCTGGCGGCCGGTACGCGGCAATTCGCACATTGAAATCACCATGGGCTATGACGTACGGCAGATCTGCTACGACATCAAGAACATGATGGAATTTGCGCGCTCCCACCTTGATCGGCGCCCACGCCTGCCGCGCAAACCCTTACACAAGCGCAACTTGCTGCGCAGCGTGGCACGCGGGCGCCGTCGCCGCGCCATCTGACGCCCTTGATCCAGGTCTCTCCCCGCGCCGTTCATGCGCGCCTGTTCACGAACTTCTTCTTTCAGTTCGGGGCACTCGGCGTTTTTCTGCCGTTTTTTACCGTCTACCTGATGGACCGTGGGTTCAGCGGCCGCGAGGTCGCTCTGTTGTCTACGTCGTTCCCGCTGATGCAGCTCATTATGCCGCCGTTGCAGGGTTGGCTGGCCGACACCCGGATGCGGCGGCGGACGCTGTACCGCGTCTCGCTGATCTGTGGACTGGCCGCCTTTCCGCTCTTCTACCGGTTGGGATCGCTGGGGTCGATGTTCATGGCTTTTCTGATCTACGGCGCATTTCGCACACCGCTCAATTCGCTGCTCAATACTGCCACGTTTGAGGCGCTCGAACGCACCCGCGGCGACTACGGGCGGGTGCGGCTCGGTGGCTCACTCGGCTTCGTCGTCTTCGCGTTGGCTGCCGGCGTCTGGATTGAGCAGTTCGGGCAACCACGGGCGCCTGACTTGCTTGGGCTCGCCTTGATTCTGCAAATCGTCGTCGGTTGGCGCGCGTCGCTCGATGGTCAAGGCGCCGGCCCAACCGCACGAGCTGCGCCCGGAGCGTGGCGCCTTCTGCTCGGCGACCGTCGCTGGCATGCTTTTCTCGCCGGCCTCGTACTGTCGCGCATGGCCGAGACGTTCTACAATGTCTTCTATTCGCAGCATCTCGTCGATCGCGGCCATGGCACGACGTTCATCGGCGTCCTTTGGGCCATCGGGGTCCTCAGCGAGGTGGCCTGCCTCGCCGCCAGCAGCCGTATTCTCGCGCGTATCTCGCCGACACGGCTGATTACGGTCAGCTACCTGATCGCCGCCGCGCGATGGCTGGGGATCGCCTATGTCGAGGCGGCCTGGGCACTCGTGTTGCTGCAACTGCTGCACGGGATTACCTTCGGGCTATTCTACGTCGCCGCCGTGGGTTGGGCGCACCGCAACGCGCCTTCCGGGTTGACCACGAGTGCGCAGGGCCTTGCGAATGCGGCAATGTTCGGCGTTGCTGGCTTGACTGGCCTGTTGGCGGCAGGCTGGCTCTACGACGCCGGCGGCGGCACGCTGCTGTTCGAGGTAGCGGCAGCATTGGCCGCAACGGCAATCATCGCAGCACGTGTGCTGGAGCGCCGCGAGGCTCGCACAACGGCCGCGACCGTAGGCTAGCTGGCGCAGGCACCACCGACGCGGCAGCCCTGGTACTCGCCGCGGGCGCGTAGGCGCGCCTCAATCTCGGCCAAAATCCGCCGCGGCTGCCGACCCCAAGCCGGCGCCAGATGAATCTCCCGCGGGGCCGCACCGGTTAAGCGGTGGACCGTCCAGTCTGCCGGCATCCGAGTCACCGCATCGGCGGCCAGCGCCACGTAGTCATCGAATTCCGGTACCGCAAGCTGGCCGCGGCGCCACGCCTTGGCCAGCGGCGCGCCTTCGATGACGTGGAACGGGTGAATCTTGACGCCCCAAACGGGCTGTTCGGCCAGCCACGTCAGACTGCGCAGGCCGCCATCCGCAGGTTCTTGCGGCAGCCCGAAGATCAAATGGCCAATGACCGGCACACCCGCAGCCGCCAAGCGCTGCGCGGCGTCGGCGAACTCCGCTGCGTCATGCGCACGCCCGAGTTTGCGCAAGGTTCCATCGTCGGCGCTTTCCAAACCCAACTCAACCCACAGCGGCGTTGTTTGTGCCAGATCGGCCAGTGCGGCCACCACGTCCGCGGGCAGGCAGTCGGGGCGCGTCGAGATGGCCAACCCGACGACGCCCGGCTGCGCGAGCGCCGTTCGCCAATGTTCGCGCAGAATATCGAGTGGCGCGTAGGTACCCGAGTAGCTTTGGAAGTAGGCGATGAAACGCTTCTCACGCCGCCCAGCGGCGCCGTGGGCAAATTGGCGGACGATCGAACCGGCGCGCAAGATCAGCCCCCGTGATCCTTCGGCGCAGTACACGCAGCCACCTTCGGCGCGTGTGCCGTCACGGTTGGGGCAGGTGTAGCCGCCGTCGAGTGACACCTTGTAGACCGCTTCACCGAAGGTGGCGCGCAGGACCGAGCCCAGCGTGCGCCAGCCACTCGGGCCGATTGGCGGCTCGACGAGCCCCAGCGGCCTGGGCGCGCAAAGGCCGATCGTCACGACGGGCGGCTGCGTTCGACCTTGCGGCGAAACTCCCGCAAGCCCTCGTAACGGTCGTCATCGAAGCCTGCCAATGCCTTTTCGAGGGCCTTGCGTTCGTTGCGGCCGATCTTATCGGGCATGACGACGCGCAGTACGGCAACGAGACTGCCGCGCCGACGGCTTTGCGCATCAGGCAGCCCAACGCCGCGAATCGGAATTTGGCGACCGCTTTCTAGCCCCGGATCCACGTCGATACTGTGGGAGCCGCCATCGAGCAAGGGAATCTCGACCGTCCCACCGAGTAGGGCGGTCGCCACGGGCACCGGTACTTCGACGAAAAGATCAAGGCCGTCTCGCTCAAAGAGCGGGTGCGGTTGTACGAGTACTTCGACGTAGAGATCACCGGGCGGCGCGCCCGTTTCGCCGGGTTCGCCCTCGCCACGCACGCGCAGTCGCATGCCTTCTTGCATGCCGGCGGGGATCGTGATCTTCAGTTCGCGCTCTTTCTCAACCTGCCCGCGGCCACGGCAATCGGGGCAGGCTTTGCGCACCTTGCGGCCGCTGCCACGGCAGGCGCCGCAACTGCGGGAGACCACGAAGAAGCCCTGCTGTGCCCGCACCTGCCCGCGTCCATCACAGGCGCCGCAGGTTTCGACATCCTCCGGGTGCTCGGCGCCGCGTCCGTCGCAGCGCTCGCATGTGTGCAGGCGGTCGAAGCGGATCGTGCGCTCGGTCCCCGTCGCGACGGTGGCGAGGTCGATTTCAAGTCGGTAACGCAAGTCGGCGCCCGTGCTGGGGCCGCCGCGCCGACCGCCGCCGAACATGTCTTGAAGAATATCCTCAAAGAAGCTGCCGACCCCACCGGGTCCGTTACCCGCGCCACCACGGTCGTAGCGACGCCGTTTGTCGGGATCCGACAGCACGGACCACGCTTCGCTGACCGCCTTAAAGCGGTCTTCGGCCTCGGGGTCGTCGGGGTTGTGGTCAGGGTGGTTCTCGCGCGCCAGGCGGCGGTAGGCCTTTTTGATCTCGCTGGCGTCGGCGTCACGGGGGACACCGAGCACCTCATAGTAATCGCGGCTCATGCTGGCTCCGGGAAGTCGAAAAAATCAGGATTGTAAGGGGCGACATTCCACGCCGAGTGCCGCCAAAAGATCCGGCACACGTGGGTCGCGCAGCCTGTAGATGATCTCTTTTCCGCGACGCTCGGCCTCGAGGATACCCTCTTGACGCAGGACTTTTAGATGCTGGCTGACGGTGGGCTGGGGCAGGCTCAGGCAGTTCCAGATATGCCCGACGTTGCAGCCGCCGCAGGCGAGACCGGCGACGATTTGCAGCCGTACCGGGTGGCCAAGCGCCTTGAGAAGCGCCGCCGGTGGATCCCAGGCTCCGGCCGGTGGATGTATGCCCGCACTCATATATGGCATTGTATCGCAAAATACCGAGAGGGTCCTAGTCGGCTCTTGCCGCCCACGCCGCGGTCCGCTATGATGGATTTCGCATGAGGTGGATATCGACAGCAGTGTATTTGCGCACGGGCCTTGCTGCGGCGATGCTTGCCGTGCCGCTTGCCGCATGCTCGGGCGGGGAAGGCATCACGTTGTTGGGCTCGGTCGATGATTCGACGCTCGACGAGGCCGCGCGTGCGGAGCGTACGCTCCGGCTTGCCGTGTGGGTCGGGCGGGAGCCCGGCGCCGGTGTTCGCCCCGACCAGGTGACCGACTGGAAAGAGGTCGAGTCGCGTGAACAAAACGTGCTCAACCCCTTCCTTTGGCAGACTCGACTGAGGCCCTCCGCGACCGCCGATCTTTGGCTGGGCGCGTTCTATGAGTCGAACGCCGCACTTGACGGTGTGCCGGCTGAAGGCGACAGCTTGGCCTTCATTGGCCCGCTGTCGGTGTCCTCCGAGGAACTTCGTGGCTTGGCGATCACGATGTCGTTCGGTGATGCGGTGTCGCGACCGAGCGTCGACGTCGCGCTTGCCCGCCTGACCACCGCGCTGGTTGACGGCGATGCCGAGGCCTTTTTGGCCGCGTTGCACCCGTTCTACGGTGACCCGATGCGGCTCGATTGGCATACAATGCCGACTTGGGCAGCCGGCACTTGGGGCGAAGGCGGCACAGCCTACACGACACCGGTCAGCGCACCGCTGGCAGGGTTTCTTTCGACAGCCACGCGCGAGGCCGTCGGCATGGCCAACGTGACTTGGGCAACCGAGCTCAGCAACAACAACTCACGGACGGCCAGCGGCACGCTCAGCTACTCCCTGGCGACCACGTTGGGCAGCCGCATCAGCTTCAGCGAGCGCTGGCTGCTGACCTTCCAGACGACACCCGACGACCTGCTGGCCTCGCGTATCCACGTGCAGACGCAGGACGTAGCCGCACCCGACCTGCATGACGTGCAGATCCAGACTTCGGACCCCTTCGCCGCCGATCAAGGCATCGTGCTGCGCTGGACGGACACCACGAATACCTTGGCTGAGGCCTACGAGGTCACGCTCGACCAGTTTGAGGCGTCCAGCCACAGGTGGGATGAAGTGGGTGCCTCGACACCAGTACCGGTCAACAGCAGCGCTGAATACCAACTCGCCGTGGGCACAAGCCTGCAGGCCGCCATCGTGCACGAGCCGCAAGAGGATGCTTTCTACCGCATTCGCGTGCACCCGATCCGTGGCGGTGTCCGACAGGTACCTTCGACGGCGTTCATTCGCGGACCCGACTACCCCTACTGAGTTTTCACGGCCCTTGGCCTACGCTTGGACGGCAACCGTGGCTGTCTCGGTGGCGCGCCAGGCCTGCCACGCTGGTCCGTCGATCAGCGGCCGCGCCGCAAGGTCTTCGGCGATGGCGTTCGGCCAAGTTGCAGCGGCGGCGCTAGGTCCCGCCGTCCAGGTGGTCAGTTCGCAACCGTAGCCCGATCCGTACGAGAAGGCCGAGATGCGTTCGCCCTGTGCCGCGCCACCAAGCGCTCGCGCGAAGGCGATCCATAGACTGGCCGTATAGGCATTGCCGGTCCGACGGTTCCAGTCGAGCCAAGGATCCACACGCGCCACTAGGGCGGCGGCGACCGCGTCGTCGTCAAGACCGGCGGTCGTAAAGGCGTGTCGAAATCCCTTCTGGGCCATCTTGGCGAAGGGGACGTGCAGCACATGGGCGCGAAACGAGGTTAGCCAGCCGGCCGGATCGTCACCCACGGCCGCTCCGTAGCAGGCAGCGGCGCCATCTTGGTAACATTGCAGGCTCAAGGGTCCGTCGACCTCGGGCCACGCGCGGCCTACGGGACGCCAGAAATCGAAGGCTGGTGCCGACCAGGGGAAACTCAGGCGGTCGAGCGTGGCCAGCCGCCCTTCACGTCCGAGCACCATGGCCACCGCACCCGCACCCATCGTCGCCTCGCCGGCCGATTCGGGTGCGTAGCGGGCGATGTCGGCGGCAACGACAAGCGCCACCGCGCCGTCGGGGGCACTGCCCGAGGCCAGCCATTCGGCGGCCTGGCGAATGGCCAGTGTGCCGCCGTAGCAGGCGTGTTTGACCTCGTAGCTGCGGATCGCCCCGCGCAAATCCAGCGCTTCGGCAACCCACGCCGACAGCGGCCGGCTCATGTCGAGCGCGGTTTCGCTGCCGACCGCCAACAAGCCGATGCGTGACGGCTCACCACCCCAATCGGCCAGTGCGCGCCGGGCCGCAGCCACGGCCAAGTCGGCCACGTTCGTGTCGGGCGGGCAGGCGCCGATTTCCTCAACGCCCAGCCCCAAACGCAGCTTGGCCGGATCGACGCCGCGCAGGGCGGCAAACTCGTCGGCACTGATGGCGACGGGGGAAAGTACCAGGCCGAGGCCTTCCAGACCGGCGAATATCGTGGGCATGCGGGACTCCTGCTTAGCGGCGGTACAGTGGAAATTCCATGCACCATAACCTGCTGGAGTGATTGACGCAATGCTATCTTTTGGATGCCTCTAAATGCGGTCCCCCAGGCTGAGGCATCGGTGTGGGTTAGCCCCCCGGCGGCAGCGCTGTGGGCCAGCCGTCTTCCCAGGCGAAGTCGGGGAGTTCGAGGCGCTCGAGGGTGAGGCCGTGTGGCGGGGCCGTGGGGCCCATGCGCTTGCGGTCGCGGGCGGCGAGCGCGGCGGCGACCGCGGCGGGGGTCAGGCGGCCACGGGCGACGGCCAAGAGCGTGCCGGCGAGAATGCGCACCTGATGGGTTAGAAAACCACGGCTGGCCACCGTGTACAGGCCCATCTCGCCCAGCGTTTCAAAGCGTGACTCCGAGAGCGTGCGAATCGTTTCGCCCTCGCCATCCCAGCGGGTTGAGCAAGCTGCGGCAAAATCGTGTTTGCCGCGCCAACTTTCGGCCACTGCAGCGAGGCCCTGCAGGTCGACGCGGTCCGCCACGTGCAGCGCGAAGGGGTCGGCAAACGGGTCGGCCACCGGCGAAAAGCGGAAGCGGTACGTGTAGGTCTTGGCACCGCAGTCGCCGCGCGGCTGAAATCGATGCGGAGCCCAGCCGGCCCACGTCACCGCAACGCCGGCGGGTAGGCGATTTTGTAAGCCGTGGACCCATTGGCGCGGCAGCACGTCGCCACGTACCAGGGCGGCGGCCAGTTGGATGCGGGCGTGGACGCCGCGGTCCGTGCGGCCGGCGCCGCGAACGACCACCGGGGCACCGTCGATCTTGGCCAGCGCGGTCTCTAGGTACCCCTGCAAAGAAGGCAGAGTGGATTGTCGCTGCCAGCCCGCGGCCGCATCGCCGCGGTAGGCGACCGTCAGGGCCAGCGTGCGGTGACCACGCCCGGCGGTCATCTCAGCGCAAAATGAAGCGGATGCCGACCGTCCAGCCTTGCTGTGAAAGGTCGTAGGTGCCCGGGCGGCCGAAGTCATCGATCTGCGAAATCTGCCAGCCGCCGTAGAGGAACGTGTCGGCGATGCCGTAGTTTTCGTCCATGTAGGCGGACGCCGTGCGATCCATCCAGTTCAGTCCCAGCTCGAGTTGGGCCTCGCCGTGCCAGCCCCAAGCAAAGTTCTGCAGCGCCTCGTCGCCCGTCTTGCGGCTTTCCTGAAACGGCACGAAATCGAGGCCGCCGCTCAATACCGGCACGACCGGTTGCCCTTCGACCCACTGACCACGCCAGCGGCCCAGCAGCGACAGCGGCGCGAAGATCATGCGCGTCGTTTCGGCCGAGCGCGTCAGGCCGCCCGTCGAGGCGTCGGCTGCCAACGCGCGCCCTTCATCCAAGGCGATACCGACGCGGCCGCCGAAGCCGAGCTGCCCGATGTAACGGTCGAGAGGTGACCAGACGTACTCGGCGTCGATGCGCCACGTGCCGTAGGGGCCGTAGACGTCGGCATAGCTAGCCGGCACCGCTGGGTCGACCACGGCGTCTTCGGGAAAGAACGGCGAGACGCGAAGGCTCCATGCCTGCGCGGCAAGGGTAGGTGTGGGCAGCCCAAAAAGGACCAACGCGGCCAGCGGCAGGACGCCGCGTCGGCGGCGCCGCACGAAAACGAGGGCGCCAACGAAGACTAGGCCACTCCACGGCCCGAAGGCGGCGGCCAGCCAAACGAGCGGCGTGGCGACGACGAGTAGCCCACGTACGATCGCGCGCGCCGACGGGTGCTCGATCAGCCACGCGCTCCAAGCCGGCGAGGCTGCGTAGTAGGCGTCAATCAGCGACGCACCGCCCGGCAGTCGGCGCAGAAAATCGTCGCGGAAGTCTCGGTACGAGGCGACCCAAGGGCTGCGGCCGTTGCCGAAGGCCGCCGTGACGACAAAGCAGCGGTCGTCGATGCCGGCGAGTTCACCAAGATGCTTGGTTTCGACCGGTGTACCGACGGCGGCGATGACACGGCCTTGATCGTCGACGGCCAAGCCGCTGCGCCAGCCCACGTGGTCCACCGCCTCGACGGCAATCCACGTTGATTGGCCGTTGACGAGACCCTCGAGCAGGTGATTGTCGGTAAAGGAGATGGTCACAGCCGTCACGCCCGACGGCAGGGGGCTTGGCACTGACCCACGGCCGCTTTCGACACTGACTGGCAAGGAGGCGGCCAAGTCGCTGGTTGCCCAGTAGAGAATGTACTTCTCGACATTGGTCGTAAAGGGTGGCGGGTCGGGAATGCCGCCCGTCCAGGCGACAACGAGGCCCTGATTGGCCGGGTACGCACGTATGTCGGTGGGTGGTGGCGGGCGGGTTGCATCGACGGCGACGCGCACCGTAGTGACCGGCTCTGACGCGTCGTCACCCTCGGCCGATGTGGCGATGCGCAGTTCCAGTGACAGCCATTCGTTGATCGAACTCAGTGCGTCGGCGCCCAAATTGATCGTCGCGGTGGCTCCAGCGGTCGGATAGTCGACCGTGAGCGGCGTCGGCAGGCCCGTTCCGGACAGCCGCGCGGTGCCGGTAGATTCGGCCGAGAAGCGAATTTCGAGTGTGCCTTCGGCGTGAGCGGCATCGGGGTTGAGGATGCCGTCGGCCGGGTTGAGCGTGAGGCTTGTGAATTCCGCACGTGCAAGCGCCGGGGCCAGTAAGGCCAGGGCGCTTGCAAGAACCGCGCGGCTGAGCCTCACGCGCGGCCCTCGCGCTGCCAAAGCTCAATGAGCTGCTCGGCGATCTGTACGGCGTTGAGCGCGGCCCCTTTGCGCACGTTGTCGCCGACGATCCACATCGCCAAGGTATGTGGGCGTCCGGGGTGCCGGCGGATACGCCCGACCGCCACATCGTCTTCACCCGCGATGTCGGCGGGCATCGGGTAGCGCAATTCGGCCGGGTCATCGATGACGGTTACGCCGGGAGCGGCATCGAGCAAAGTCCGCGCCTCCTCAGGCGAAAGATCGCGCTCGGTTTCAACCCAGGCGGCTTCACTGTGGCTGTAGAACACCGGCACTCGGACGCAGGTGGCGTGGACGTCGATGTCGGCCTCCATGATTTTGGGCGTCTCGACACGCATCTTCCATTCTTCCTTGGTCGCACCGTCGTCCATGAAAACGTCGATTTGCGGAATCAAATTGAAGGCGATGCGGTGCGGCAGGTGCTTGGACGCTGTGGGATTCTGCGTGAACAGACCGCGTGTTTGCTCAAACAGCTCGTCCATCGCTTTTTGGCCACCACCCGATACGGCCTGATAGGTCGAAACCACGACATTTTTTATTGTTGCCGCATCGTGCAGCGGTTTGAGCGCCACAACCAGTTGGATTGTCGAGCAGTTGGGGTTGGCGATGATCCGCTTGGCCTTGTAGTCGGCGATGCGGTGCGCGTTGACCTCAGGCACGATGAGCGGCACATCGGGGTCCATGCGAAACGCCGACGTGTTGTCGATACTGACAGCGCCGCGGGCCGCAGCTTCGGGCAGCAGTTTCTGGCTAATACTACCGCCCGCGCTCGACAGGACGATGTCGATGCCTTCGAACGCAGACGGTTCGGCCAAGCGGATTTCGATCTCTTCGCCGCGAAACTCGACGAAATTACCGACGCTGCGTTCGGAGGCGAGTGGTACCAGTTCATCGACCGGAAATTTACGCGCCTCCAGTGTGGCGATGATTTCACGCCCAACCGCGCCGGTGGCTCCAAGTACAGCTACACGATATCCCACGCTCGTCCCCTCTCAGAGCCGCGCGATGACGGCGTCGGCCATCGCGTCGGTGCCTAGTTCGCCGCCCAGATCGCGGGTGCGCAGTCCGTCGGCAAGCACGCGGTCGACGGCGGCGTCGATGCGGCGGGCGACATCGCTGCGGCCCAGGCTTGATTCAAACATCATCGCCGCCGACAGAATCGTCGCCAACGGGTTGGCGAGCCCCTGGCCGGCAATGTCGGGAGCCGAGCCGTGCACCGGCTCGTACATGCCGTGCCCACTTCCGACGCTCGCGCTCGGAAGCATCCCGATCGAGCCGGTCAGCATGGCCGCGGCATCTGACAAAATGTCGCCGAACATATTCGTTGTCACCATAACGTCGAATCGCTTGGGGTTACGAATCAGTTGCATGGCCGCGTTGTCCACGTACATGTGGGACAACTCGACATCGCGAAAGTTCGCATGCTCTTCCGTGACGACGGTGCGCCACAGTTCTGTAACCTCAAGTACGTTGGCCTTGTCGACCGAGCAGAGACGCCGGCTACGCTTCTGGGCCAACGCAAAGGCAACGCGGGCGATGCGCCGGATTTCGTCTTCATCGTAGCGGAGCGTGTTGAACCCTTCGCGCCGGCCATGCTCATTCTTGGCCACGCCTCGCGGCTCTCCAAAGTAGATGCCGCCTGTAAGCTCGCGAACGACGACGAGGTCAACGCCGGCGACGACCTCGTGCTTGAGGGTCGAGGCATTGGCCAGCGCCGGGTAGACGCGGGCCGGCCGCAGGTTGGCGAACAGGCCGAGTTCTTTGCGCAGCGCCAGCAGCGCACGCTCGGGCCGAACCGAGAAATCGAGCGGCTCCCATTTGGGCCCGCCAACGGCTCCGAGCAGGACGGCGTCCGCGCCTTTGGCCGCGTGCAATGCCTCGGGCGTTAGAGGGATACCGTGGGCGTCGATCGACGCACCGCCAACCAACGCCTCGGAAAAACGCAGGTCAAGGCTGAGCTCACGGTTGAGATGTTCGAGAACGCGGCGCGTGGCACCGACGACTTCCGGGCCGATGCCGTCGCCCGGCAGAAGCAGAATCTGCGGCATGGGTAGCGTGGTCCTTCCCGCTGGGGATGAGGGTGAATCCCATCATTGTACGGGGCGGCCGCGCGCCCGGCAACGCGGGCGACCCGGTTCAGCGACTTTCGGTCTCGACGAGCCGTTCTAGGTCACTGCGTCCGCTTTCGCGCGCGCGGGCCGCCAGCGAACGGCCCTCCTTGTCGCGCAGTGTGGTCGCTGCGCCGGCAGTCAGCAGTGTGCGTAGGGCCTCGGCCTCGCCGGCAATGACGGCGTGGAAGGCTGCGGTCCAGCCTGCCTTGTCCGCTTGGTCGATACTTGCCTTGGCCTCGAGCAGGCGGGTCACCAGCCGAACATCACCACCGGCGGCGGCGAGCATGAGGGCGGTTGTCCCTTGCTTGTCCGCGGCGTTGACCTTGGCGCCACGGGCGAGCAACCAGTCGACCATCTCCGGTTGCTTGCTGTAGACGGCCTGCATGAGAACCGTGCGACCTTGACGATCGCGCGTGTCCAGCGTCATCCCTTGTTGGAGGATGGCTTCGACGAGGTCCTGCCGCCCCTGCTGCACGGCAAAAAACAGCGACGTGGGGCTGGCCTTCTTCGGTTTTCCACCCTTGATCTTGTAGTCCTTTTGCAGCAAAATCCGCATGGTTTCGCTGCGTTCGCCGCTACGTCCGGCCACCGTTGCGCGGTCGGCCGCCTCGAGGGATTTCTGAATCGTCGCATAGCCCTTGGCGGCCGCAAAATCCCACGCCGTCTTGCCGGTACTGCCGGTTTTGCGTGTGCTGGCGCGGAACTCGAGCAAGGCATCGACGACGCGCCCATAGCCGCGATCGGCGGCCAGCATAAGCGGCGTACGTCCCTCGCGATCTTGCACATCGGGGTCGGCGCCCGATGACAAGAATGCGCGGACGATTTGGTCGTAGCCCTGTTCGGCGGCGACGGCCAGTGCCGTACGGCCAAGGCGCCCATCGGTGGCAGCCGGGTCGGCGCCTTTGGCGACGAGGACTGCGGCTACGGCGACATGGCCACGTTGGGCGGCCTCCATCAGCGGGCACCAACCGTCGGCTGTTCGGCAGCGGTTGGGATCGGCGCCGGCAACGATCAGGCGGTCCACCGCCTGTGGATCGCCGCGACCCACCGCCAGAAGCAGCACCGGCTCACCGCGCGCGTTGACTTGATCAGCTCGAACGCCGGACTTGACGAGCGCTGCAATGACGTCGCTGTGGCCAAGCGCCACCGCGTGCATCAACGGTGAGCGCCCTTCACGGTCGACAGCGTTGGTTGCCGCTCCGGCCGCCACGAGCGGCGGCACACAGGCAGCGCAGCCGCGGACGGCAGCCCAGCCGAGCGGATCGCGACCTTGCTTGTCCTGGCTGCGGGCCTCGGCGCCAGCGGCCAGCAGCATCTTGACAAGCTCGGTATGGCCGTTGGCCGCTGCCAAGTGCAATGCTGTCAGGCCGTCGCGGTCTGGCAGACCGCTGGGTGCGCCGGCCTCCAAGAGCGCCTTGACGACAGCACTATGCCCGACTTCGACGGCCAGCAAAAGCGGCGTTCGGCGCGCCTGGTCGCGTGCAGCGACGTCGGCGCGGCCGGAGATCAGGCGCTGTACCGTGGCCAAGTGCCCATTGTGCGCCGCCCAATGCAGGGGGCTGCGTTCCGCATCATCACGAACATCGGTGACGGCCCCAGCGGCCAACAGGCGGTCGACAACGGCGGTGTAGCCGCCAGCCGCCGCCAAGTGCAGCGCCGCCAGCCCGGATTCGCTCTGCCGCCAGTTGGCGCGGCCGCGCGGGTCGAGGCGCGCACCGGCCTTGATCAACAGGTCAACCGCGTCGATGTGCCCACCCTGCGCGGCCAGCATGAGTGCCGTTTGTCCGGTCTCATCAGGCAGGTTGATGTCGGCTCCTTGCTCAATCAAGCGCTGCACGTCGGCGGTCCGGCCCGCCTCGGCGGCCGCCTGCAACTCCTGCCCCAACTGCGTGTTGCCGCTGCGCCCAACACTGGCGAGTTCGGCGTCCGACAACAGGTCGGCCACGGCTTTGTGTCCCTGTGCAGTGGCGTGCTGCCAGGCCGTTGAGCCGAAGCGGTCGACAAGGCGCAGGTCGGCGCCGCGCTGGATGAGTAGGCGCACCGCTTCGAGATGGCCGCTCCGGGCGGCCCACATCAGCGGTGTCAGCCCCTGTGCGTCACGGGCGTCAATCGTATCGCCGGCGTCGAGCCGGCGGGCGATCTCGGCCGCCTGCCCGGATTGGGCGGCACGCAGAAGTGCGTCTGAGGCGGATGCCGTAGTCGGGACGGTTGCCGCGAGGGCGCCGGAAACGATCGCCGACAGGGCGAGAATGCGTGCGTTCGTGCGAATCATCGCAATCATTATAGAATGAATGTCAATGCTCGTTCAGCGCGCCAATCGACGAGCCCGTCTGGCTATCTTCGGACTGGGCTTCACGGGGATCCGACTTGCCGAGGCCGCCCGTGCCGCCGGCCACGACATTTTCGGTTTTTCGCGTGGCCGGGCACTGGGTGGCGCGGACCCGGTTGATGCTGCCGACGCAGCGGAATGTCGCGTGTTGGCGTCACGCTGGGAGCCTGGTTCCTTCGACGCCGCGGTCGTGACCTTTCCCCCCGAGCAGGTGCATCCCGAATTCTGGCCGCTTCTGCGTACCTTGGCGCCGCGCCTCATATTGCTGGGTACCACAGGCATCTATGAGCGGCCGACTGACGGCGCGGCACAGACCATCCACGAAGGCACCCCGCTCGATCCCTTGCATCCGCGGCTGATTCGTGAACACGAATTTCTGGAGCACGGGGGCATCGTTGTGCGGCTGGCGGGTATCTACGGCGGCGCACGCAACCCGGTGCGTTGGATTCGTGAGGGCCGTGTTGTGTACGAAGATCGGCAGGTGAACTTGGTCTTTGCCGACGATATTTCGGCGGCGCTATTGGCGATCGCCGCCGAGCCGCGTGTCGAGTCCGTCTACAATCTTTCGGATGGCCAGCTTCACACTTGGCGACAGGTCATCGATTACTTGGTTGAGCACGACCTGCTGGAACACGCCCGGCAGACGGCGCCGCTCAAGCGTCCGAGTGCGCTGGTCGACAACCGGCGGTTTCTGCGCGATTTTCCGATGTTTCATTTCCACGATTTCTGGGAGGAAATCGGCTGGATGGCGCGCGAAGTGGACGTCGCATGAGTGGCCCTACGGTCGTCGAATTTGATGGGAGTTGGGTGGCCCCCGGCCAAGGCGAGCGGCCGGTGCACATCGACGAGATTCACTGGGGCGGCGGCGACCGGCGACGGCGTGCGCTCATGGCCGCATTGCTAGCCTTCGTCGCCGCATGCGTCGCCGTGTTCATCCCCGTGCTGCATTTTCTGCTCGTACCGGGGCTCCTCATTGGCGGTGTCGTTGCGGCGCTTCGGCGGTGGCGCATCGCGGTGCAGGTGACGCGCGCTAGGGGGGTGTGCCCCGCCTGCGAAGTCGAGGTCGAACGGCGCTTGGATGTCGCGCATGCAGCGGAGATCTGGACGCTCTGCCCGTCTTGCCAAAGCCGCCTGCGGATCCGTCTCGTGGAGCCCGGCTAAGTTAGTCGAGGCCTTTGCCGCCGCCCATGCAGGGTGGCGCAGGGTTCGTCACTTCGCCGCCAGCGGCTTCCCACTCACGAGGCGTCAGCGCCTTGATCGTCAGGGCGTGAATGCGCGACACGAGGTCGCCGAGGGCGGCGAAGACGGCTCGCTGACGCGCGACGCGGGCCTTATCGGCAAAAACATCGGCCACGATGATCAGGTTCCAGTGACTCTCCGAGTCCTCCGGTACGCGGTGGCGATGGGATTCGTTCTCCAGCTTCATTCGCAGCGGCCGCAGCGCAACAATCAGTCGTTCGTGCATTTGCGCCTCGATCGGTCCCACGTTCAGGGCTCCTTTCCCACGGCGTCGGACGCCGCTATCTCCAGAACTTCGAATTCTGCATCACGCTCCGGCAACTCGACCTCGACCACATCACCAACGCGGCGGTCGAGCAGCGCCCGCCCGACCGGGCTGCGATACGAGATGCTGCCGCCGCGCGGGTCAGCCTCACCCTCACCGACGATCTGCCAGCGGTGCTGCTCGCCCTTTTCGTCTTCGACGACGACCACCGTGCCGAATACGACGCGATCACCGACGACCCGCGGAGGATCGACGATCTTCGCGCCCTTGATCAGGTTCCCCAGATACTGGAGTCGCTTGTCGATCTCACGTAGGCGTTTGCGGCCATAGATGTATTCAGCATTCTCCGAGCGATCGCCCTCGGCGGCCGCGTCGGCGACTCGCCGCACCACCTCGGGCCGCTCGACCCGAAACAACTGTTCGGACTCAGCAACAATCCGGGCGTGCCCCGCGCGGGTCATCCATTTGGGCTGCGTGTCGGCCATGGCGTTCAGGGTATCAGGGGAGGGCGGGAAGGGGCTTGTGGGAGCAGCGGGGCAGGTGCGAGATGGGCTCGTGAGTCAGGTTGCGGCGGCCGTCGCCCGGGCCGCTAGATGCTGAAAAAATATCCGTAGCGGCAGGCTCGGCGGAATCTCTCGAAACTCGCCCCGGTCCGCAGCGGACGCCGGTGCGGCGATTGCTGTCGCGGCGGTAAACAAGGACTCGCGGACCAGCTTGTCGCACATTAGGCCGTATCGATCGACATAGGAAGCACCGACGAATTCGGGTCGTGGGGGAAAGTGCGGCGAGGTCGCACGGACCGCCCGCGTACTGGACGGCGCCTCTTCAACGAGGAGCAGGTAACCCAGAAACGGCGCGGCCTGCTGCGGGAACGAGCCCTCCCGAAAAGCGACGAAGATATCGGAGGCGGTGCCGAGCGCCTCCTCGACACGGTTGTTGGCGTTATTGCCGAACGACGGGCCGACATGGGATTTGAATTCGAGTGCTGCGACCAGCTCACCTCGGCGGACGACCAGAAGATCCCACATTTTGGTCGGTCGGAAGTACCCCGGCAGGGTGAGTTGCCCGGGGGTCCGAAAAATCGACTGCGCGGGTAACCCGGCCTGCAGAACCGTCCGCGCCGCCAAGTCCACGAACCCGTCCATGTTTTTGCCGGCGGTGACGGCCCCCCGCGCGCCCTGATCGCGTCGGCCGCGGGCCGCTTGCCGGTCCGCGGCAGCCGTCCTGCCGTTCCAGAACTGGCGCACGGCCTGCGAATACTGATCGTTAGTAGGGATCTGCAAGGTCACGTATCCACCTCCAGTATCCGCATGTCCGCCTCGTTCAGGCCGTAGGCCTTGCGCACGGCCTCCCGTCCCCCCGCGAAGTCGCCGCTCGTGCCGGCCATCGTCAGCGCCTTGCGTACGGCCGGCGACAAATCGCCCCACCGCGGAATCCGAATGCGCCGCAGGTACTGCGCTTGATAGCGCAAAAACCCACCGCGCATTCTCACCGAATAGGTCGAGACGAAGAACCGCGCGATTCCCGACATCAAGACGGCTCGCAGCGCCCGAAGATCCCACTCCTCGGACGTGACAACATAGAGATTGTGGTGTGGGTACGTGCCGCCCGCCTCCCATGCGAAGTTGGCGATGCCTTTGATGTCAGCGACGTAGAGCTTGGGGCGATCTACAAGACGGGCGTCGATCCGGTCGATGGTGCGGTACCAGTACAAGGGCCTGTCCACCGCCACGCGCCGGCCCCGGAGTGCGGCGCGGTGCGCTTCGAAATACGCCCGCAGCTTGGGGTAACGGGCGAGGTCGACCACCGATCCGTCGACCTCGAAGGGGTTGACGACGCCCATTCCGCCCCAACGCACGTCCCCGCCCAAGATGTCGCGGGTCGTGGCGAGCCGCAACTTGCGGTCCGGTTCGACATCCAGATCGTCCCACGGACGGACGTACACCCGGTCAGCCCCCGTGGCGACGCCGATGCCGACCGTGCAGCGGGCATTACCAAGGGTTGGTAGCCGCGCCTCGAGATCGCGGAGCAGGCGCATGCGCGGGCCGTCTTCGGTCAACCAAGGCGCGTCGCCGACCGCGATGTGCGACACGGTGCGCACATTCGCTGGCGCTTCTGAACCGGCTGAGCGGAGCGACTTGGCCAGCGCATCCAAGGCACCCGAGTTGATGTCTGGCCGTGCGGCGAGCCGCGTTTCTGATGCGGATTCACGCGCGATCACGAACACCGCTGGGTACGCGATGACATCACTATGAAAGGCGGGCGTGTCGACCATGTCGACGATCTGCCGAACGTGGAAGCGGTCGGCGACGAACTTACGCAACTTGGCCCCGTAGCGGTTCTTGGTCCAGCGGTCGGCGCAGATGAAGCCGACGACGCCGCCCGGCGCCAAGGATGCCAGCGACCGCTCGATGAACGGCACGTAGAGGTCGGCGCGGTCGTAGATCGTGCGGTAGCGCTGACGATACTCCACCATCAAGGTGGCCGGAATGCGCTCCTGCCGGACATATGGTGGGTTGCCGACGACGTGGGTGAAGTTCTCGGGCAGGTCGGTCAGCAGAAAATCATCGCAGCGTAGCCAGTGGTCGACCAGCGCCGCGGCGTCAGCGGTTTGCATGCCGCGGGTCGTGAGTACGTCCAGCAGGGCCGTCTGCGTGTTTGAACAGCTCTCCCGGTGAAGCTCCACGCCGCGCACGGCCTGCCGGAGCCGGGTTGGCGAGAGCACGATCCCGCGCCGGGCCTGGCTGTCCAGCAGCCGCTCGACGGCGGGCACGAGAAAATCGCCATGGCCGAATGACGGCTCCAGCAGGCGACACTCGGCCAAGTCCAGATCTGCGGTGTAGCCCGTCAGGTCGAGGATGAACTCGACGACCTCGCGCCGCGTGAAGACAGCGCCGCGATCATCCCGCTCGGCCTCCGACATTGCCCGGACCGCCGCCGATATGGTGTCGGGGATCGGTGGTACGTCGAGGCCGAAATGGGCGAGCGAGGGGGGCTGCATGGGTGAGGACAGTGTAGCGGGAAGCGGTTGCTGGATCAACGTACGGGCGAAACTGCGGCGATCGCGGTCGCTGCGCCGCGGTGTTTCGTTCCTCAGCCCTCCGGCCGCAGGTCGTACGCCACCAGCTTGCCGTCGTCCGGGGCCTTGAGGTCGAGGATGCTGACGGCCGCTGGATGGTGGTCGAGGACACGCCGATAGCGCGACAGAGGCACGCCGAGGGCGCGGGCGACGAGGATGCGCAGGACTGTGCGGTGGGCGACCCAGAGGACGCGGGGGGTATCGGCGGCCAAGTCTTCGACGAGGGCGTCTTCGATGCGCTCGGCAACGGCCATGACCGATTCGCC
>CAZUAB010000009.1:17337-30805 GCA_964617795.1 uncultured bacterium | reverse complement strand
GCCGGCGCTGTGAACCCGGTCTTTCTCAAGGCGCTGCGTGACCTTGATCTCAAGAACCGCAGTGTCAATTCGCTGCACGCGGCCGGGATCCATTTCCTCGGCGACCTCGTGCAGATGACCGAGGCCGAAATTGGCGCGATCAGCAATTTCGGACAAAAGAGCCTCGAGGAAGTGCACGCACTGCTCGAAAGCCTTGGGTTGGCGTTGGGAATGAAGATTGAGGGCTGGCCGCCAGCACAACTTGAGCGGCCGGAAGCCCAGGAGGCCTAAGGACATGTACCATCGCAAAAAAGGTCGTAAGCTCGGCCGCCGCCCAGATCATCGCAGTTCGATGCTGCGCAATCTTTCGGTTAGTTTGATCGAAAGTGAACGCATCGAGACCACCGTGACACGGGCCAAGGAAGTGCGGCGCGTTGTTGAACGCTTGGTAACGTATGCCAAACGTGGCGATCTGCACGGTCGGCGTTTGGTGTTGGCCGCGCTGGGGAACAATCAAGATGCCGCAACCAAGCTGGTGGACGACATCGCGCCGCGTTACGACAAGCGCGCCGGTGGGTATACCCGCGTGCTCAAGACGGGGTTCCGGCGTGGTGATGCCGCGCCGACCGCCTTGATCGAGTTCGTCGAAGAGGCCTTGCCCAAGAAGCGCAAGCGTACCGCGACGAAAACGGCGCCCAAGAAAGCCACGCCGAAGCCCGCCGAAGAAGCAACCGAGGCTGCGGCAGAGGCCGCAGAGGCAGTCGAAGCCGCTGCGCCGGAACCGGAGAGCGGCGAGGCCCCTGAGGCTGCCGCCGAGTCGCCCGGCGAAGAACAGTCCAAGTCGTAATTTGCGAAGGCGGCCCCAGTGGCCGCCTTCGTCATTTCAGACATGATATAGACAGCCGCCGGCGCTGAATTGCCGGGAAAGGAAGCCGTTGCCGTGATCAGTCGCCGTGTCGAAGCCGTTGCACCGTCGCTGACGCTTGCCATCACTGCCAAGGCTGCAGCCCTCAAGGCCGCAGGTGAGGACGTTGTTGGTTTTGGGGCTGGTGAGCCTGATTTCGACACGCCGGAGCCAATCAAAGAGGCTGCGATTCGGGCGATTCGCGAGGGGCGGACGAAGTACACGGCTGTCGACGGCATCAACGAACTCAAGACGGCGATTGCTGAGCGCATCCGTGGCGAGCACGGTATCGAGGTCAAGGGCCCGGGCATTGCTGTGACCGTGGGTGCGAAGCAGGCCATTTATAATCTACTTTTGGCGGCTGTGAACCCGGGTGACGGCGTGTTGATTCCTGCACCCTATTGGGTGAGTTACCCGGACATGGTCCGCCTGGCGGACGGCGAACCGCAGATTGTCGAGACGCGCGCAGAGGACGGTTTTGTTCTTCGCCCCGATGCGCTTGAGGCGGCGATTCGGCCGAACAGTAAGATCCTTATCCTCAATGCACCATCGAACCCGACGGGCGCGGCCATGTCCCGTGACGAGCTTGCAGCCGTCGCTGAGGTTGTTAAGCGTCATAACCTGTACGTCATCAGTGATGAGATTTATGACAAGCTTGTTTACGACGGATTCCGTCAGCATTCGATCGCCGGTTTGCCCGGGATGGCGGCGCGTACGGCGATCGTCAATGGTGTAAGCAAGACCTACGCAATGACCGGTTGGCGCATCGGCTGGATCGCGGGTCCCGAGGCGTGGGTTCGTGCAGCGGTGAAGTTGCAAGGCCAGAGCACATCCAACCCCAACTCGATTGCCCAGTATGCGACGCTGGCCGCGCTGGCGCTCGGCGACGACGTACTCGTGGGGATGGTGGCTGAGTTCCAGCGCCGTCGAAACCGCATTGTCGAACTTCTCAACGCGATTCCCGGAATCAATTGCCGAACTCCGCAAGGCGCGTTCTACGTTTTCCCCGATATTCGTGAGGCGATCTCCGGACGCTGGGCGGATGACGATGCGTTCGCGGATGCGCTGATCCAGGAGGCCAAGGTGGCCGTGGTACCGGGCAGTGGCTTCGGGGCGCCCGGCTTTATGCGGCTGTCCTATGCTACGTCGATGGCCGACATTGAAAAAGGCGTTGCGCGGATCGATGCCTTCCTGCGGGGTTGATCGACGCTGGCCGCGCGTGCTCGGGGTGCTGTCGCTCATTGCGGCGGCGCTCCTTACCGCACCTGCTGTTGCTGCCGATGATGATTGGACGGCACCAGAACCACTGACCGTCCCCACGATCGAATACCCGGTGGACGCGACCGGTATCGGCCGGGTTGCCGTGCGTCTGACCGTGCGTGCCGCCGGTGACGTGACAGGCATTGTGATTCTGGATGCCAGCGATCCGCGCTTTGCCGACCCTGTGAGCGCGGCGCTTGGCGGCGCCATTTTTGTACCCGCGCGGTTTCGCGGCGAGCCTCGTGAGGTAGCCGTCGAGTTTGCGCTCGAAGTGGCGCCACCGCCGCCCATCGTACTGCCGGCCGTCTTGCGTGGTCAGGTGCTCGAGCAGGGGACGCGACGCCCCTTGTCGGGCGCCGAAGTCATCATGGTAGATGCGGTGCGCGGTGTAGCAACCGACGGTGATGGCCAGTTTGAATTGGAGGTCGCACCGGGGGCCGTGACAATCGTGGTGGCTGCGCCGGGCTTTGTGCCGGGCCGGTTTGCCGAGGCTGTATCGGCCGGCGAGGCGGTCGAGGTCGTCTATCGCTTGCGGCCCGAGGCGCGCAGCCCCCTGGAAATCCTGGTAGAGGCCGAGCGGCAACGCGCCGAGGTCAGCCGCGTCCGCCTGTCGCTGGAAGAGGTTCGCGGCGTGCCCGGTACGTTGGACGATGCGATTCGCGTCGTTCAGACATTGCCCGGGGTCAATCAACCATCCGAGTTGTCGGGGGCGTTGCTTGTGCGCGGCAGTGATGCACGCGATACCCGCATCTATGTTGACGGTATTGACGTTCCGTTCGTATTTCACTTCGGCGCTCTGAAGAGCATCATTCTCAGTGATCTCGTGCAGGATGTCGTGCTGTATCCGAGCAATTTCTCGGCGCGCTACGGCGACGCCATGGGCGGTATCCTCGAGGTGCGATTGCGCGATCCGCGGACGGACCGCTGGGGGGGGCGCGCCCAGCTTGGGTTGATCCTCAGCGAAGCGACGGTCGAGGGGCCGATCACCGACGACATGGCGGTGCAGTTCGCCTTTCGCCGTAGTTATATCGGCGAAGTTGCACAGCCGTTCTTGCCGCCCCAAGTGGGCGCGAATTTCAATGTTGTCCCGCAATTCACGGATTATCAAGCGCGCATGGTCTATCGGCGCGGCAACTGGACGCTGCGCCCGTTCGTGTTTGGATCACTCGACAATGCCGAACTGCTGTTCGACAAAGAGCGGCTGATTGATCCGGACAATTTTCAGCGCTTCTCGATCCGCAATGCGCAGCACAACCAAGCGCTGCGGGCAACCTGGGCGGCCGGCCAAGTTACCGGCGACACATTGGTGGCGTTTTCGCTGCCCAGCTTCCGCATCGAGATTGGCGACAGCGACTACCTGGCGTCGCGCGACCGGAACGTCATTGTTCGGTCCGACTGGGAGTGGCGTTTGGCGCCCGTCTTGGCGCTCGCGGGCGGCATCGATACCAGCTTTGTCAACAATCGCCTTGAGGCTCTTTTGCCGCGCCCCCCACGCCCTTTTGAATTCGACTACGACTTTCTTACTGCCGAACGTGTGACCTTCAGCCAAACCAGCCAGATCAACCGCGGCGGTGTGTACGGCGAGGCGCGGCTCGGTCGTAGCGACCGCGTCAGCGGGGCCCTCGGCTTGCGCGTCAATTTCGACAGCCTGACCGGCATTGTCACGGCAGATCCGCGTGGCTTGGCGTTTCTCCCCGCTGGCAAGCTGGGCTTGTTCAAAGCGGGTGCCGGCGTGTATCACCAGTACAACGCTGGCCAATCGGCAGCGCCGGCCCCCGTCGGCAACCCCGATGCAGGTCCGAATCGGGCGATCCACACCTTGATCGGCTGGCAGCGCGAATTGGTATGGGACATGGACGCAGGCATTGAGGGTTTCTACAAGTGGATCGACCACTTGGTAACGCAAAATCCTGACCCCTATGGCGTACCGCGCTGGCAAAATTGGGGCAAAGGGCGCGCCTATGGCGTCGAGTTGTCGCTGCGCAAACCACTGACCGACGACATCTTCGGTTGGCTGAGTTATTCGTGGACGCGCAGCTTCCGCCGTGTACAGCCTGATCTTGCCGAAGAGGTTTTCGGCAGCGATGTCCCCCACATCGTCAATGCTATCGTCAATTGGGTCCCGACGGCCAATTGGGAGGTCGGGGCGGCCACTCGGGTCGCATCGGGCGAGCCGGTCAAGACCGTATCGGAGCGCCTTTACTATGCGGACAACAACGTGTGGTTGCCGATTTTCATCGATGAAGGACAGCGCAAGCCGCTCTATTTCCGGCTTGACGTGCGGGTCAAGTACACGTGGCTATTCCCGACCTGGAAGCTGGCCTGGCTCACGGAGGTGATCAACGTGACCAACTACGGCAACGTTCTCACCTACAATTACAACTACGACTACACCGACCGCAGCAGCGTGTCGGGTATTCCGATTCTACCCTATCTGGCGTTGGAGGCATCGTTCTGATGCGGCGGCTGACCATGTTGTCGATTGCAGCCTTGCTGCTTCCGGCTTGCTCGGATCCGCTCGAATCCGCGGATTCCCTGCGGCGTCTTCGTATTGTCGAGGTGCGTAGCGAGCCGCCGGCGATCGTTGCGCCTGCTGTGGTGACGGCGTCGGTGCGGATTTCCGATCCCAAGTTTCGTACGGCAGAGTTCCATTGGTATCTGGCCTTGGCGTTTGAGCCCGAGGCGCTCATCGAGATCGCCGAGCGCCCATGGGCCGACCCGGACTCATCGCCGGGGCTGTCCGATGGTTTCGTCGCGATTGGTACCGGCCCAACGGTGACGGTGCCCGTGCCGCCTTTGCCCGTCGGTCAGTTTCCAGAGGAACTGGAATTTGACACGATCCCGCTGCCGCTGGCTGTGGCGGTTGTCGTGGATGGGGTGGAATACAAGGCATTCAAGCAGGTACGCCTGGTCATTCCAGAGTTGGTGGAGCGTGGCTTGACGCGCAGCCTCGGACGGGCGCCGACAACGGCCGAAACCGAGGAGGCTCTGCGGGTTCGTCTCAATCATAACCCCGTCATCGACGGCTGGGAGGTCGCGCGGGTCCCGGCGTCCGGCGTGTTCGGCCTAGACGAAATTATTGATCTGAAGGTGCGCCGTGCATTGGCGTTCGCTCCGCTGGCCGCGCCGATGCTGCCGTTGGGCAGCCGCGCGGCACTGCGTTTTTTGCCGCGACTATCCGATCCGGATGTACGTGAAGACGACGAACCGGGTCGGCCTGGGTACAACTACCTTTCGGGGCAGTTGCTGCGAACGGCCGGTGAGTCCTACCCGCTCACGCTCACCTCGCACGACTGGGCGCCGTTGCGGTTGGAGCAAGCCAACCTATTCGACCCGCCGGAATTGATTCGCGACGTCCCGCCGGAGCTGCAGACTGTGCGTTGGGTGTTTACCGATCGCCAAGGTGGCACCGCGCACAAGGCGATCGAGATCGACTTGGGCGGGCCGCCACCGGCCGCAATGCGCGGTACGGCTGGGAGCCTTTTGGTTCAGGAAGATGGGCGAATGCTGTGGTTTTCCGCGGCGACAGCGGCTCTGGTCGAGGCAGCCGAGGCGGCTACGGGGCCTATTCGCTTGCAGGCGCGAATCTGGTACGAGCCCCAGCCGCCGCTCGGCGTGACGGCCGCCGTCGATGCGCTTTCGCCCAGCCCGGTGACCAAGCCGACGTCCGTTCTCGATGACTTGGACGCGGATCCGGGCCGCCGATCTGCCTTGGTGGCCGCACCGGTGACGATCGACGCCTCCGTACTGCGAATCTGGCGCCCCTGATCTGGGTAGGCCACGGGTTCACTGGCCATACAAAATGTAGGGCTTTGCTTGGCGGCCGCCGCCATATGTGGCCTGCATTAGGTGTAATTATACGTAAATGATGTGTTTGTGATGGCAATTGTTTGACGGTTTGCCGCGCAGGCGGTAGTTTGAACGTGGAATGATGCGTCGTGTTGCCATGCTTGCGCTCTTGGTCGGTGGCTGCGGTTCAACCGCAGCCGTTGAGCGGCGCGTCGATGAGATGGAGCAAGAGCTCCGCGATCTTCGTCGCAGCCACGCGTTGGTTAGTCAACGGGTCCGCGATGTCGACCGCCTGGGGCAGACTACGTTTTTGCTGCAGGATTCGATCGAGCAGCTCAGTCTCGAAGTCGATCGGCTGCAATCGCAAGACACCGAGCGCAACGCGCGGCTCAAGGCAACCGAAGCGGCGCTGTTCGGCGACGCGCCGGCAGATCCAGTGGCTGTTGCGCGTTCGGCGCCCCGCGGCGCGGCGGTAGCCCCTGCGGCGCCCGCGCCGGTGCGGACGCCGGTTGGGGCTGCGGCAAGGGAAGCCACCGATGATCCACGGGGGGTCTATCAGGATGCGTATGCCGCGATGGATGGCGGTCAATTGGAGACTGCCATTGCGGGCTTTGAGCATCTGTTGGCCGTGGCGCCGAAACACGATTTGGCCGACAATGCGCATTACTGGCTCGGCGAGATTTTTCAACGGCTGGGCGATATCCGAACAGCGGGAATTCATTTTCACCGCATCATTGAAGAATATTCGGGCGGCAACAAGGTCCCGGATGCATTGTATAAGCTGGGAACGTTGGCTGAAGATGCGGGTAACCGTGATGAGGCGGCCACGTGGTATCGTAAGGTGGTCGAGCAGTACGCGTGGTCGCCCGTGGCTGAAAAGGCGTCCGTGCGCCTTGGCCAAACGCCCGCGAATCCCTGAGCCGGCTTCAGAAGGAGGCCCCATGATCAAGCGCATTCCCGCAACCGTGCTCGCACTCGCCGCACTCGCGGCAGGCTCTGTCGCCGCACAGGCGCCGGGGTCTTTCGATCCGAACACACGGATCTATATCGTCCGCCCCGGCGACACCCTTTGGGGAATTGCTGGCGAACGGTTTGACGATAACTTCAAATGGCCACGGATCTGGGAGAACAACCCCGAAGTGTCCAACCCGCACCTTATTTTGCCGGATGCCCAACTGACGATTCCGGTGACCGAAGGTGAGCCACCCGTGCAAGTGGCGGTCGTCCCCGAACCCGCGCCGGTCGAAGAAGCACCGGTCCCGGCGACACCCGTGAGTGCGCCGGCGCCGACGCCCGCACCCGTGGTCGAAAAGGCGCAGGTCGGCGGTGAGATGATACAGGGCTACGACGAGGTCTTTGCCGAGTCGCGGCTAACCATCGAAGACAAGCCGAGCGTCATACCGGCCCGGGGCATCTACGTGCGCCTTGGGCATGAGGGGCTTATCGAGACCAAGAGTGAGCGCTCCCCGTTGGCGATTCTGGCTGGCCAGGATGAGCGGAACAACTACGCGACCGGTGATCTGGTCTACTTGTCCAAAGGGACGAATGGCGGCATTGAGGTCGGCAACCGCTACGAGGTGTACTCCGTCGAGCGTGAAGTCCGGCATCCCGAAACCGGAGACAAACTCGGGACTTGGGTGCGCGTGATCGGCATCTTGGAGGTACTCGAAGTCGACCGCCGGACCAGCACTGCACGCGTCACGTACAGCAGCGACGCGATCTTGCAGACGCACAGGTTGCGGCCGGCCAGTGAGCGCCGCAGTGTGATCGCGGCGCGTTACGACGAGTCAGATAAGACCAAGACGGGTCAAGTTGTTCTGCTTCAAGATGGCCTGAGCATGGCCGGTGCGTGGCAGGTGATCTACGTTGATCTTGGCGAGCGTGCCGGCGTTGATCTGGGGATGCTCCTCGATATCGACCGTGCGCAAGGCACGCGCCGCGACCCTATCGAAGGCGACGACATTGAATTGCCAACCCGGCGAATCGCTCGTGGCGTGGTGATCGAGCGCTCCGAACGCACGGCAACGGTGTTGGTCGTCGAATCTTCCGAGGATATTCGGATCGGCGATGTCGTAGCGACGACGGCCGCCCGTTGAGGCCCGGCGGCGCGGGCGCTTGTCGCGCCGGCGCTGCATTGGTACGATGAGGGCGTCACCGATCGCCGAGGAGGCGCCATCATGTTAGATCGTCAGTCGATGCAGGTTGCGGTACGCGAAGTGCGTTCCGCGGACCCCGCCGTTGTGTCCGCCGCAATTGTCAGTCACGATGGGCTCGTCATGGTCGCTGAAGGTGGAGACCGAGACGCGGCTGAGCTCCTGGCGGCCATGGTCAGTGAAATCTTGTCCAAGGGCAAGCAGGCCATTCGTGAGGTGTCGCTCGGTGGCTTCCACGGCCAGATCGTCTTTGGGACGACCGGCGGCGTGATGGTGCGGCGGATCAACGACGAGATGGTCCTCGTGGCGCAGTTTACGCCGGTCGTCAATGTGGGCGCCCTCTACACACGCTTGAATCAGATTGCCGCCGGACTCGGCGAGGACTAAGACGAGGCCGACGCGTGCAGGAACGCATCTTCCAATGTGCCGCCTGCGGCACTCGCGTGCTGCGGTCACGGCCTGTCGATCGCGGCGAGCGCTGCCCGCGCTGTGGCCGGACGGGCCAACTGGAGCCGTTCGGTGCTTTGCAACCGGGGCGCTCGGCGGTCGATCACGATTGGGTCAGGCACATGCTGGAAACGATCGAAGGGGGGCGTGGCCCCCTGCGGTGGCGCTGATTCTTCACCGCGTATCGGAGACGCGATTTGGCTGAGCAGCAGATCCTCATGGATGGCCCTGCCATTGCACGGGCGCTTGACGAACTGGCCGACGGCGTGGCCGCGGCTGCGGCCGAATCCTTGGTGCTTATTGGTATTCGTGAAGGTGGCGACGTCCTCGCGGCACGGCTCGGCGAACGCTTGGCGCAGCGCGGGCGAACAGTGTCCAGCGTCGGCGCGCTCGATATCACACTCTACCGGGACGACTTCGGACATCGTAGCCACTGGCCCAGTGTGCGCTCCAGCGAGGTCCACGAGGCACTCGATGACCGTACGGTCGTCCTTGTCGACGACGTATTGTTTACCGGCCGCACCGTGCGGGCAGGCCTCGAAGCGCTTTTGGCGTGGGGCCGCCCTGCTCGCGTACTCTTGGCGGTTCTCGTCGACCGGGGGCATCGGCAATTGCCGATTCAGCCCGATTTCGTCGGGCATCGGCTCGACCTGCCGCGCGATGCGCTATGCATCGCGCGCTTCGTCGAGCAAGGGGCGTCGGCGGACCACGTTGTTCTTACGGAGGCCGCGCATGCCTAGCCTAAAGGGGTTTCGTGGCGCCGACCCAAGCCTGCTGCACCATTTGCTTGAGCAAACGGCCTCCATGCGCGAAGTACTCGGCCGGCCTGTCCCCAAGGTACCCGCCCTTCGGGGTCGCCGGGTGGCGCTCTTGTTCTTTGAAAACAGCACCCGTACCCGGATGTCGTTCGATCTCGCCGCCAAAGCACTCGGCGCGGATGTCATGACGTTCACCCCAGGAGGATCGAGCCTCTCGAAGGGGGAGTCACTGTTGGACACGGCGCAGACAATCAAGGCGCTCGGTGCGCATTGCGTAGTCGTTCGTGCCGAGCAGGTGGGGTGCCCTGAGTGGCTGGAGCGGCATCTGGGCCTGCCGATCATCAACGCCGGCGACGGGACAAACGAACATCCGACGCAGGCCCTGCTCGATTTGTCGGTACTGGCCGCAGAGTGGGGTGGGCGTTGGCAGGGGCGGACACTGGCGATTGTTGGTGACGTATCGCGAAGCCGCGTGGCCCGCTCTCACCTCTATGCCGCCAAGGCCTTGGGGATCCACGTTCGGCTGATCGCGCCCAAGACCTTTTTGGAGCCCGGCCTCGCTGAGCGCTTCGACGCCGAGGTGACCAGCAGCCTTGAGCAGGGCCTTCGCGGCGCCGATGCGGTGCTGCTGCTGCGCGTGCAGACCGAGCGGCGTGGTGGTGGTGGCCCGTATCTGCCGTCGACGGTGGATTATTTTCGGGCTTGGGGGCTTGGCGAAGCAAAGCTCAAGGCGTGGGCACCCGATGCGGTCGTCCTTCACCCCGGACCCGTCAACCGGGCCGTCGAGATTGGCCATGACCTTGTTTACGGTGAGGCCAGTCGGATCCAAGATCAGGTGACGGCCGGCGTCGCGGCCCGCATGGCGGTGCTGTACTGGGCGCTGGGAGGAGACCAAGATGCCTGATCGTTGGTGGCTGCGCGGCGCGGTTGTTTGGGATTCGGCGACGCGGGCGCTCCGTCCGGCGGCACTTGAGGTTGTCGGCGACCGGATCGGCGAACTTCGCCCCGGCGGCGATCCGCCGGAGGGCGCTCGGGTGCTCGACGGTAGCGGCCTTGCCGTCCTGCCGGGCCTGACCGATCTGCACGTTCACCTGCGCGATCCGGGCCTGACCTGGAAAGAGGACATCGCCAGCGGCACGCAGGCGGCGGTTGCCGGTGGCGTGACCTCGGTGGTGGCGCTCGCCAATACCCAGCCGGTCAATGATCACCCCGAAGTCACACGTTACATCCTTGATCGCACACGCCGCGAAGGCTGGTGCCGTGTGCTGCCGGTCAGCGCGGCAACCATGGGGTTGGCTGGTGAGCAACTGGCCCCCTACCACCAGATGATTGAGGCCGGCTGCGTGGCCGTCAGCGACGACGGCCAGACCGTCCCGACGGCGGGCGTCATGCGCCGCGTACTCGAATACGCGGACTCCTTTGGCCTGGTTGTGTTGCCGCATTGCGAGGACCGCTCGATTCGTGCCGGCGGCGTGATGAATGCTGGCCCCGTCGCCGCTGGCCTCGGATTGCCGGGCAATCCGTGTGAAGCCGAGGAGGTTGCGCTGGCTCGCGACCTGCTGCTGGCCAAGTTAACCGGGGCGCATCTGCACGTGCAGCACTTGACGACCGCCAGCGGCGTTGAGATGGTGCGCCGCGCCAAAGAGGCTGGCCTGCGCGTTACAGCGGAGGCTTGTCCGCACCACCTTTTTCTAACCGATGAGGCTGTCGAATCGCTAGGCACGCATGCCAAGATGGCGCCGCCGCTACGGTCGGCGGCCGACGTCGAAGCGGTGCGCCGGGGGCTTCGCGAAGGCGTGATTGATGTGTTGGCGACCGACCACGCCCCCCATGCCCCGTTCGAAAAAGATCAGCCATTTGAAATGGCGCCCGACGGCATCATCGGCCTTGAGACACTGCTGCCGCTGGGGCTGCGACTCGTTGCCGAGGGCGTATTGGATTTGGCTACCTTTGTGGAGCGCGCTGTCGTCGCGCCCCGCCGGGTGCTGGGCCTGGCGCCGACCAGCCCGGCGACCGGCGAGTTGGCCGATTTCACGGCCATCGATACCGGTCGTACCTGGACCTACCTTGCGGCCGAGGGCCGCTCACGCAGCCGCAATACGCCGTTCGACACTTGGGCCTTTGAGGGCCGGGCCGTGCTGACGGTTGTGGCCGGTATCGTGCGCTGGGACCTCGACGGCCGCGCTGCGTCAGCCGGAGTACCCGTGCTGCAAGGCGTCTCCTGACCGATCGGCCAAAAGCCTAGACGAGCGCCGGCTCGCCGACGATTGGGCCGACCACGATGCGTCCTTCGTCGATCTGTACATGAAAACGATCGCCCTCATCCCACTGCATGGTGATGGGCAGGCGGACCTCTTCGTCGATGCGCCGCTTGAGGAATCGCGCGCCGTATTTGGCACTGAAACCGGTTTGCGCCAAGACGTCGATCGCCGGTTCGTCAACAAGCAGCCCCTTGCCGAGGTCTTCGAGGTGGCGCGCAAGCTGCTCGAGATGGCGGTGCGTGATTTCGCGGACCTGCTCTTCGCGCAGCGGCTGGAACACAACGATATCGTCGATTCGGTTGAGGAATTCAGGCGAGAAACGCTGCTCGGCCGCGCGCACCACGCTCTGCTGGACAGCTCGAAACCCCTGCGTTTCTTTGGCGAAGCCGAGCGGGTTCGTGGCCCGCGAAAACTCCGCACTGCCAAGGTTGCTAGTCATGACGATCACGGTGTCCGAAAACCAGACCTTACGGCCGCGGCCATCGGTAAGGAATCCCTCGTCGAACACCTGCAGGAAGAGGTTAATCAGCAGCGGGTGCGCTTTTTCAATCTCATCGAGCAAGATCACACTGCACGGGTTTTCGCGCACAGCACTGGTCAGAATACCGCCGTGTTCGCTGCCGACGATGCCGCGCGGCATGCCAATCAGCTTGTCGACGCCAAGGGCGCCCTCCTGATATTCGCTCATGTCGACACGGATCAGCTTGCGCTCTTCGCCGTAAAGGAAAGCCGACAGCGACTTGGCGAGCTCTGTTTTGCCGACGCCAGTCGGCCCCAAAAACAGCAGCACCGCATCGGGTCGCTGCCAGTTTTCTTTGAGCGGGCCCTTGTTGAGGCGCAGGCGAACAGCCGCCCTGCGTACCGCCTCCTCTTGACCGACGACCCTCTCGCGCAGGCGGGCTTCGATGTCGCGGAAGCGGTCGTTGGTCTCGCGAAACACCATGTCGGCGGGGATGCCCGCATCATCGGCAATCACATGTTTGATCGCCGCTGTGTCGACTTCACCTCCTGGGTTGCTTAGCTCGACACGTACCGCTGCCGTATGTAGCCAGCCAATCGCCTTGTCGGGAAGCCGCAGGTGCCGGTTGTAGCGCCGGCTCAGATCCACGGCCGCGACCAAGGTCTCGTCGGGAATCGTAACGCCGTAATGGCGCTCGACCCGATCCCGCGATCCGCGCAGGATTTCAAGTGCCTCGGCATTGCTCGGCTCATCGACCTTGACGACACGAAAGCGGCGGGCCAGCGCTTCATCTTCGGCAATAAATTGCTTGTACTCGCCCGATGTGGTGGCGCCGATGATCTGCAGTTCGCCACGTGCCAGTGCGCTCTTGAAGATATTTGCGGCATCGGCCGGTACGCCCATCGCGCTGCCCGCACCGATAATCGTATGCATCTCGTCGATGAACAGGATGTAGTAGGGACGCGCCCGCAGTTCTTTGAGGATCTTTTCGACCCGGTCTTCAAACATGCCGCGGAACATTGTCCCGGCAACGAGCGAGTTCATCTGCAGGTTGATGACCTGGCGGTTGCGCAGCCGCACAGGCAGACGCTGCGGCTCAAACTCGATCAGCCGGGCCAGCCCTTCGGCTAGCGCCGTCTTTCCCACCCCCGCCTCGCCGGTCAAGATGACCGAGTTCGAGCGCTCGCGGTGCGACAGGACCTCGATCATCTGGGCAATTTCTCTGTCACGCCCAACAAGCGGCGGTAGGCGGTCAAGTACGGCCAAGCGATTGAGGTTGACCGCAAATTGCTTGAGGTAGGGTGGTAGTTCGTACTTCTTGCGTACCTCGCGCTCACGCTGCTCGCGTCGGCGCAGCACGGTCGGCAAGGCGGTACGGATCGATGCTGTGGACACCGGTAGGTCGCCGACCCACGCCTCGGCGTCGGCGGTATCAAGCAGCGCTGCCAAAATGTCGC
>CAZUAB010000009.1:3635-17327 GCA_964617795.1 uncultured bacterium | reverse complement strand
TGTCGCCAACGACGATTGCATTGCGTGAGCCGCGTTGCGCCAGATCCCAGGCCGCTTGCAAGACATCGCGGACGACCGGCGCTACGCGCATCTCGGAGTCCCCCGCGCCGGAGGCCTCCGGCGGTTGCGCCGCCAGCGCTTCGCGCACGCCACCAAGCAGTGTGCGTCCGTCCAGGCCGACCTCGCGTGCCAGTTCTTCGAGTAGTTGCCCATCGACCCGGAATGCCGCAAACAACAAGTGCGCGGGCGCGAGGACGAAATGGCCACGCCGCTGGCTTTCTTCGACCGCCAGGCTGAGCGTTTCCTGCGCCGTGTCGCCAAGCCGGTCTCCGTACTGGGTCAGGTCGATCAATCTGGCCTCCCCGGCGTGCTGGATCCCTACTTCGATCATACCATGAGGGGCCGCCCCATTGCCCTTGGCGTGGCCGGGGTGGCCGTAGCCAGTGAATCGTGGTACACCGTTTGACAGTGAGGTGCGGTATGCGAACAGGTAGGCGGACGATCCCGGTTGTGGTAGCGGTGTTGTTGGCCCTCGCGGGCTGCGCCGAGGATGAAGCCTCGACGAGGACGACGGCCCGCGATTGTGCCGCACCGATTGAGCTTGCCGATGGTGCGGTGTTGACGGGTTTGCGCGCCAAGCGTGAAGCCTGCGCGTGGCTCGGCGTTCCGTTTGGGGCGCCCCCAGTAGGCGATCTACGCTTTGCCCCGCCCAGCCCGCCGAAACCTTGGCCTGGCGTCTTGCACGCGGATGAGGTTGGCCCCTTCTGCCCCCAGGAGTTCGTCCTGGGTGAGCAAGAGATTCCGATTCCCGATCTTTCGGGGGAAGCCGGCGCTGCGGCCGAAGGTTCCTTGCCCCTCAAGCCCTTTGTCGGTGCGGAAGACTGCTTGCGGCTGCAGATCTACGCACCGCTACGCCCGTCGAGCGAACGGTTGCCCGTGATGGTGTTTATCCACGGCGGCGCGTTTACCGTGGGCGCTGGCGGCTGGTTGGCCTATGACGGCAGCGATCTGGTCGCGCATGATGTCATTGCGGTGGCGATCAATTACCGCTTGGGGCCACTGGGCTTCCTTTCGCTGAGCGAGTTGGCGGCCGAGGTCCCCGCCGAGCGCGAGTTGGCCGGTACGACCGGCAATGCGGGGCTGCTTGACCAAGTTGAGGCATTGCGCTGGGTGCAGCGTAACATTGCCCATTTTGGCGGTGATCCGGACAACGTAACGATTTTTGGCGAGTCGGCTGGCGCGATGAGCGTTTGCTCGCTGATCGCATCGCCGCCGGCCCGCGGCCTGTTTCATCGCGCCATTATGGAAAGCGGCAGTTGCATGGCCGTCGGCACGCCCATGCCCGGCCATTTGGCTTCCGTTGAATTTGCCGATCGGCTCGGCTGTAGCGGGGCCGATCGGCTGGCCTGTCTGCGGGGGCTCACGATCGACGAGTTCATGACCGGCCACGATATCAAGATTTTGGGGGAGGACTGGCAGCCGCATGTCGACGGCGTTGTGCTGCCCGAGGTGCCACTCGTTGCATTGCAGGCGGGCCGCGGCGCGCATGTGCCCTTGCTTGCGGGCGCCAATCGCGATGAAGTTCCGCCTGCGCTCGTCGTCCTCGACGGCTCCGCCGAGGATTGGACCTGGGCCGGGTTGCGCGCGCGAATGGCCGATCAATTCGGCGTCGCGGATGGCCGCGAACTTGCGGGTCTATACTCGGAGGCCGTATTCGCGACGCCGCGCGACGCGTGGGCGGCGCTGATCTCCGACCGTACGTTGATCTGCCCCACACGTGAGGGCGCCAAGGCGCTACGCAACCGCGGCCCCGTATACCATTACGAACTGACGTTCACAGACGCCTGGATAAACGATCGCGTTGGCGTCGTCCACGCCATGGAGATACCGCTGGTGTTCGGCGTGCTCGAAAACTGGGGCCCGCTGACGCTGCACCGACTGGAAAATGTCGAGGCGATGAGCGAGCGGATGCAGCGTTACTGGACTACCTTTGCCCGCAATGGCAACCCCAATCAGTCTTCCGATCCGTTTTGGCCCTCGTTTGAGGCCGACGAGACGATGTTGCTCGATTGGCCAACAGCGGTGCCCGAGGCCGGTCGGCGCGCTGAGCGCTGCGCCTTTTGGTCGACACGCACCCCGCTGGGTCTGGACGCCTTGACGCAAATGATTGATCAAGTTGGGGCTCAGCCCTGATCTGACTCGGCGCCCGTGGCGGCGGCGGTGTTTGCTGCACTCCGGGCCACCTCAACGTTGAGGATCATCCCGAACAGGAAGACCTGCGCCATGGCCCAAGAGCCGATCAGGAGTACGATGATGCTGCCGACAAGGGCTACTGTGGGCGCCGCGGCGCCCAGCCGCAGATAGAGCGTGGACAGTTCGACAATGGCCACCCATGCGCTGCCGCAAAGGGCGGCGCCGGGCCACACGGACGACCAGGCTGGTCGCACGGCAGGTAGTCGCCGGTAAAGGATTGCCGTACCCCCTGCAGCGAGCAAAAATGAGGTCACGGCGCCACCGAACGGTGCGCCTGCACCCAAGATGCCCGCGCGCACAAGCGCGGCGATGATGCTGCTGAGTAGCGTGCCAGCGATGACGACCCCGAATATTGTTGCGGTAGCGACAGCCGCGAGCGACAACGCCCGTAGCGTTTCTTGCCAAGTCCGCACGTGCGCCGGAGCCGTTCCGGCCAGTTGGTCTGCGGTTCGTCCAAGTCGTAGCAGCGTACGTGAGGCGCCGAAAATGAGCGCCAATAGGGCCATGCCGACAGCAAGTAGTCCGCTCCAGGGGCTGCGCGCGTCTCGGAGCAGAGATTCGAGGCGGCGCGCGAAATCGGCGTTGGATGCTTCACGCACCGCCGCAACGACCTTGGCCAGCGCCTCCCCGTCACCCCACAAAAGCCCGGCGGCAAACATGACGACGATCACCATCGGCGCGAACGCCAAGACCGCATAGTAAGCCAGCATTGCCGCCAGTGGATCGAGATCGGCCAGACGCCAATGGCGCCAAGCCTTTGTGAGAATGCCGCCGACCATGGATTCCGCTGCGCCTCCTGCGGGTTACAGGCAATCCCATATAGTAGCCCCAAATGCGCCTGGGGCCAAGCGCCGGCAGTTGATCGGGCGAACACGATGCGGTAACCTGAACGGGGTGCCCGCGCGTTCAACGCCGGGCGCCGCCCATGGGTCTGTTCAGGCCCGCAGCAGATATCCCCACTTGCCAAGGAGGCAGTCCATGAGTCGCGTTGCCATCGTGTCCTACGCCCGCACCCCCATCGGCGCCTTTTTGGGTGCGCTCGCCGAACTACCGGCCGCTCGCCTTGGCGCGCATGCGATCAAGGCGGCTGTTGAGCGCGCCGGCATCGACGGCGCGCTGGTCGAATCTGCATTCGTGGGCAATGTCCTGCAAGCCGGTCAAGGCCAGGCGCCTGCCCGTCAGGCTGTGCGTTATGCGGGCCTGCCTGACTCCGTGCGTACTGTGACGCTGCACAAGGTCTGCGGCAGCGGCCTGCAGGCGATCATCAGCGGCGCCCAAGAAATCCTGCTTGGCGAGGCTGACGTGGTCATTGCCGCTGGCATGGAGAGCATGAGCAATTCGCCCTACGTGCTGCCCGGTGCCCGCAGCGGCATGCGGATGGGGCACGGCAAGGTGATCGACTCTATGATCCACGACGGCCTGTGGGACCCCTACGACGACGTCCACATGGGCAACTGCGGCGAACTGTGCGCGCAGAAGTACAATTTTACGCGTGAGCAGCAGGACGCCTTTGCTATCGAAAGCGTGCGTCGGGCCAAGGAGGCCACCGAAAAAGGGCTGTTCAAAGACGAGATCGCCCCGATCGAGTTGGTCGGCAAGAAGGGCACGACGGTTGTCGATAGCGACGAAGGTGTGGCCAAGGCTATGCCCGACAAGATCCCCGGCTTGCGCCCGGCGTTTGCCAAGGACGGCACAATTACCGCGGCCAACGCGTCGAGCATCAACGACGGCGCCAGCGCCCTCGTGCTGATGTCGGAGCGTAAGGTCAAGGAACTGGGCATCAAGCCAGTTGCCTGGATCGACTCGTGGGCCGGCGCGGCCCTGGAGCCCAAGTGGTTCACGGTGGCACCCGTCGAGGCGATGCAGAAGAACCTCGCCAAGAGCGGCAAGACGGCGGCCGAGATCGACCTGTTCGAGGTCAATGAGGCCTTTGCCGTGGTGACGATGGCGGCCATGAAAGAGCTTGGGCTGCCGCACGAAAAGACGAATGTGCGCGGTGGCGCCGTGGTCCTCGGTCACCCGATCGGCGCCAGCGGCAACCGCATCGTCACGACACTGCTCAGCGCCCTCAAGGAGCGCGGCGGCAAGTGGGGGCAGGCGGGCATTTGCATTGGCGGCGGTGAGGCGCTGTCGATCATCATCGAGATGGCCTGAGGCGACTCGTGCAGACCTATCACATCCTCGAAATCGACGGCCCGATCGCCACATTGCGGCTCAACCGGATCGACGCCCTCAATGCGCTTAGCCCGGACCTGATCACCGAGGTCCTGGCGGCGGTCGAAGGGCTGGAGGCGGAGCACGGCATCCGGGCGCTAGTATTGGCCTCCAATCACCCCAAGGCCTGGGTGGCCGGCGCCGACATCAAGGCGATGCAAGAGATGGCGCCGTTGGCCCGCAGCCAGTTTTCCGAGCTAGGTCACAGCCTGATGGCCGCGCTGGAGCGTGCCTCATTCATCACCGTGGCCGCCGTCAACGGTGTCTGTTTGGGGGGCGGTTTTGAGCTGGCCCTGGCCTGCGATCTCATCTACGCCGGCCCCAAAGCGCTATGGGGATTCCCCGAGGTCACGCTCGGCCTCGTGCCCGGCTTCGGTGGCACGCAGCGCTTCGCCCGTTCCGTCGGGATGCACCGCGCCTTGGGCTACATCTTGTCGGCACGGCGTTTTGGCAATGACGAGGCCAAGGATTTGGGCTACGTCTGGCGCTTTCTCAACGATGACGCCTCGTTTTTGACGCAGGTTGTCGAGGACGTCTCGGGCGTCATACAGCACGGCCCGCTTGCGCTGGCAGAGGCCAAGAAATTGGTCCGCGAGGCGACGCACACCGATCTGGCGACCGGCAGTCGGCTCGAGATCGGCGCCTTCGGCGCCATCGGCGCGTCCGAGGATGCGGCCGAGGGCCTTGCCGCTTTTCTGGGTAAGCGCAAGCCGGAATTTTCCCGGCGCTGACGGTTGCTGTTACGAGATTCAATCCCCTTAATGCGTTCGACGCGCCGACGGAGTGTGGCCCCATGATGTTTGATTTGACCGATGAGCAACGGATGACCCGCGATGCGGCCCGCCAATTCGCGCAGACGGAGTTGGCGCCGATCGTCGAGGAGCTCGACCGCGAGCATAAGTTTGCGTCGGCGGCGATCAAGAAAGCCGGTGAGCTGGGCTTTATGGGCGTATTCATGCCCGAAGAATGGGGCGGCTCGGGCCTCGACGTGATCAGCTATGCGTTGATGATCGAAGAGGTGTCCAAGGTGGATGCTGGCACGTCGGTGGCGCTGTCAGTCAACAACTCGCTGGCCTGCGATCCGATCTACAAATTCGGCACCGAGACTCAGAAAGAGCAATTTTTGCGTCCCTTGGCTGCCGGCGCCAAGCTCGGCTGTTTTTGCCTGAGCGAGCCGACCACGGGATCGGATGCGGCCAACCAGAAGGTGACAGCCGAGCGCCGTGGTGACAAGTGGGTACTCAGCGGGACCAAAAACTTCATCACCAACGGCAAAGAGGCAGACACGGCCATCGTCATCGCCATGTCCGACCGCAGCCAGGGCGTCAAGGGCATTACCGCGTTCATCGTACCCACCGACACGCCGGGGTATTCGGTCGGCAAAGACGAAGACAAGATGGGGATCCGTTCGTCGAGCACGACGCAAATCCACTTCGACAATTGTGAAGTGCCAGATGAGTGGCGCTTAGGTGCTGTTGGTGAAGGATTCAAGGTGGCGATGAGTACGCTCGAGGGCGGCCGCATCGGAATCGCCTCGCAGGCGGTGGGTATCGCCCAGGGTGCCTTCGAACACGCCATTCGCTACGCTCAAGAGCGGCACGCTTTCAATCAGCCGATCGCCCAGTTCCAGGGTTTGCAGTGGATGCTGGCCGACATGGAAACGCAGATCGAAGCGGCTCGTCTACTCATCCTCAAGGCGGCCTGGCTCAAGCAAAACAAGCGGCCATTCCTCAAGGAGGCCAGCCAGGCCAAGCTGTGGGCCTCCGAGGCTGCAGTCGAGGTCACGCGCAAGGCGGTGCAGATCCACGGCGGCTACGGTTACATCAAGGAGTATCCGGTTGAACGGCTCTACCGTGACGCCAAGATCACCGAAATCTACGAGGGCACCAGTGAAATCCAGCGCTTGGTGATCTCGCGGGCGCTGCTCAAGGAATACGCGATCTGAGCACCGACCTGCTTGCCGCGCGCGGGCATCCGTGGGATGATGGCAGCGGAATCAGGGTGCACTTCGAGGGGAGATGCGAAGGATGAGTCAGGACGGCCTGAATACGCTCGAAGAGATTCTCGAACGATCGGGCGCGGACCTCCCCGATGAACTGCTCGATCTGGACGAATTTCTAGATCGGTCGCCGTTGTTTGCCGCCCTGACCCCCGAGGCGCGGCGCGAGTTGGCGGCCAAAGCCCGTTTTCTCGGTCTCTTGAGCGGTGAGATGCTGATTCGCGAAGGCACGCCCGGCGACACGTTTGCCATCGTCAAGCGAGGTCGTCTTTCGGTTGACGCCAGTTTCGGAGGTGAGCCTCGTCACTTGGCGACGCTGGGGCCCGGCACGATCGTCGGCGAAGTGGCCGTGATCAAGGGCACGCCGCGGACAGCCTCGGTGACCGCGGTGGACGATGCCGAACTGTGGCAGTTCTCTCGTGATGACGTGCGCCCGTTTCTCGACAAATTCCCAGGTCTGCGGGCACGCCTCGAAGAGCTCATCGAGACCCGCACCGAAGAAACCATCGAAATTTTTCTCGGGCGGGAGGACGCATGAGCACCGACAATTCAAAATACCCTACCTGGAATCGCATCGCCTCTGACTTGGCCCGTCATTTCGCATTCTACGTTGTGGTGGCGGCAACCTTGGCCGTGCTCATCAAGATCCGTCACGGCTGAGGCCGACCGCGTGCTTTGGGGACGCCGCCCCGACGGTGATCGTGTCGAAGGGCTGGCGCACGTTCGGCGGATGATGCCGTTTCTGATGCGCAGCAAGGTCGAGTCTCTCGTCTACTTTGAACAAGAGATCGACGTCGAACGCGGCACCCGCTGGCTGCAAGCGTTTCGTGATGCCAACGACAGCAAAGCGACTTGGCTCCATCTGCTCATTTGGGCGATCGCCGCAACGATCGGCGACCGTCCCCGGCTCAACCGCTTCATCGGCGGCTATCGTTTATATCAGCGACGCGGCATTTGGGTTTCGTTTTCGGGCAAAAAAGCCAAATCGGATGCCCATCCCTTGGTCACGGTCAAGCTCCGTGTCGAGCCGGACGAGACCCCTGCCGATCTGGCGCCTCGCATCGAGGCGGCAATCGGCGAGGCCCGTAGCGACCGCGAGTCGACCACCGATCGCGAACTCAAGTGGTTGCTGAGGATCCCAGGCTGGCTGCTTGGTCCGCTGGTCCGCCTGGCGCGCCGCCTCGACGCGTGGGGGCTGCTGCCGCGTGCCTTTATTGACAATGATCCGCTCTTTGCCTCGGTCTTCATTGCCAACCTCGGCAGCATCGGTATGGATGCGGGGTTTCATCACCTTTTTGAGTACGGCAACATTCCACTGTTCTGTACGGTTGGGCGTGTCCAGCCCAAGGTGGTGCCCGGCCCGGACGGCACACCGATTGTCGCCATGCGCATGACGCTGCGCTGGACGTACGATGAACGCGTCGAGGACGGACTGTACTGCGCGCGTGCACTCGATCTGCTGCGGCAGCGGCTCGAAAATCCCGGACATTGGCTTGATGACGCGGGGCGCGCGCGCCCCGCACGCCCCGCCGGCGCCTGAAAAGGAATCCCGGTCAGACGGGTGTTGCGCCCAAATCCACAAACAAGTCGCGTTTCCAGTTGGTCCAAGGACCGTGCAGGATGACCGTACCGTCCGCTTCGATACGCGCGAATGTTTCGAGGCCGTAGCGGGTGTCAATGAGCAAAAGGCGTACTTCATCGCCCGGCTGCGCCGGAAAAACACGCGCCAGATAGTTTCCGCGCTGATGCAGCCCGGCGGCCGGGCGCTCGTGGGTGAAAACCAAGGCGGGTGCTGGAATCGTCGGCGTAAGCGCCGGGCCATCGATCGGATGCAGCACGGTCCAGTCGTGGTAGGCAACCGTTCGACCTGCCCCGCGCCACTTGCGTTCATATTTTGTCTGGATACCGAGATCAGCCCGCCGCCAAGCAGGCTCGCAGTCCGGGCGCACGGCCGGGTGCGACGACAGTGCGGCGAATAGATCGGCGGCATAATCCAGCGCATCGGTGGCCAGATGCAGGGCGCCGCCCACCATCAGACGCGAAAGCATCAATTCGATCATCAACGGATGCGTATGCCGTCGCTCGGCATGGCGATCTTTGGGCCAAGGATCGGGGAAATTGACCCACAAGTGGGATAGCGAACCGGGAGGTACACATTCCGCCAAAAAATTCCGCCCGTCGAAGCGAACGACGCGGGCGTTGGCGACCCCCGCGGAGACGATACGCCGTGCTGCACGCTGGGCGACCGGTGCCTCCATTTCGATGCCGACAAAATCAGCATCGGGGTGGCGGGCCGCCAGTTCGGCAAGGAAATGACCCAAGCCGGTGCCGAGGTCCAAATGGAGCGGACGGTCGGCAGCAATCGGCCAAGTGGGTGCGGCGGCGAGATCGCGCCCAGTCAAGAGCGGCAGCGGTGCGCGGGCCATCGAGGATCAGCGGGTCGTAATGTAGGCGCTACGGCCTTCTTGGCGCTCGATCTTCTGCGCGAGTGCGCGGGCACTTTCCTTGTCGTTGAAGGCGCCGACCCGGACGCGATACCAAGTACCCTTGCCCGCCACCTCCGAACGCTGCACGTAGGCATCGTAGCCGCGTGACTCTAGTTGCAGGGCCAGTCGTTCGGCGCTTTCGCGGTCGCGGAATGCCGCAACCTGGACGGTAAAGGTTCCGCCGCCCGGCTTGACGACAGGCGGTTTGGGCGTTGCCCTGCCGCTCGCCGATCCGGATACAGGCGGCTTGGGTGCGGGAGCAGGTGCCGCCACTGGTGCAGGGGTAGGGGCCGGAACAGCCGCCGGTACCGCGACTGGTACCGATTCGTCCGCCACCGGCGCCGCGTCGCTTTGTGGATTCACAATCGCCGCTGGTGCCGGTGCGGTCGTGCCGTCCGGACGGATCATTTCGATTTTCGGCCCTTGATCTGCCGTCGCAGGGTCGGTTAGATCTCCGGGGGAGGTGACGACGTCGGTGGTCGGCAACGGCTCGGGGCTGCGCCCACGGCCGACCAGTACGCCAATCGCAAAGGCCACCAGCACTGCGGCGCCGCCGGCGAGTGCCAGTACAGGCAGCTTGGGAGGGGTGCCTTGTGGTCGGACAGGAGGCTGGCGCGGGGGTAGGGCCATCGTGTTACATGCGCTCCGGCGCGGCGACACCGATCAGCCCAAGTGCATCCCGCAAGACCTGGCCCACCGCCAGCGCGAGACGAAGCCGGGCTCCCGCCACCGTGGCGGGTTCGGCATCAAGGATTCGCTGCTTATTGTAGTACCCGTGGAACACGGCCGCAAGGTCTTGGACCCAAAATACGATCTGGTGCGGTGCCAGGTCCGCCGCCGCTTGTTGCACGGCCTCAGGCCAAGACAGCAGCTTTCTCAGCAGCTCGCGGTCTGCGTCGTCGGTGAGGTCGGCCGGATTCGGCGCTTCGGCCGCTTGGATGCCGCGCTCTTCGGCCACACGTCGGAGGGCCTCGCTGCGAGCGTGGGCGTACTGCACGTAGTACACGGGGTTTTCGTTGGCCTGGCTGCGGGCTAGGTCAAGGTCGAATTCGAGATGCCGGTCGGGCGTACGCAGGAGGTAGAAGAAGCGGGCCGCATCGACACCAACATCGCGCACGACATCTTCGAGGGTCTCGAACGTACCGGCTCGCGTGCTCATCGAGACGGTTTCGCCGCCGCGCACCAGCGAGACGAATTGGATGAAACGCACCACGAGCCGCTCGTCCGGCTGGCCGAGTGCGCGCATGGCTGCTCGTACACGCGGTTCATAGCCGTGATGGTCGGAACCCCAAAAATCGATCGCCTGATCGAAGCCGCGGCCATGATTCTCGCGATCGCGGATCTTCTCGCGATGGTAGGCGATGTCGGCGGCGAAGTAAGTCGGGATTCCATCACTACGGATGACCACACGGGGCTTTTCATCGCCGTGTCGATCGCTGCGAAAATACTCGGCGCCATCCATGAACTCGATTTCGCCGGCAGCACGAAGTTCCGCCACGGCGGCTTCGACGGCGCCGCTCGCGTAGAGGGCGCGCTCGGATTGCCAATGGTCGAACGTGACGCGGAAGCGTTCGAGATCCAGGCGGATGTGGTCAAGGATGGCCTGCATGGCGAACGTGCGACAGCGCTCCGTGCGCTCCGCATCGCCCCACGCCGCAAAGTCGTCGCCATGCGCGGCTACGAACTGCCGTGCGATGTCGACCATGTAGTCGCCCTTGTAACCGTCCGCAGGAAACACAAAAGACTCGCCGCGCAGTTCTCGGACGCGGGCTTCCAGGCTGGCGCCCAAGTTGTCCATCTGTCGCCCGGCATCATTGACGTAGTATTCGGTTTCCACCGTGTGCCCGACGCGGCGCAGCATGCGTGCCGTAGCGTCACCGACGGCGGCGCCGCGGCCGTGACCGACGTGCAACGGGCCCGTGGGGTTGGCCGACACGAATTCGACGAGAATACGTTGCGGCCCGCCGGTGGCCGGCTCGATGGGCGCGCCGATCCTCAGCCAGTGCAGGAAGTCAGCAAACACCCGTGCTTCGAGGTCGGCGCTCATAAACAGGTTGAGGAATCCCGGGCCCTTGATCTCGACCCGTTCCACGGCGGGAATGGCCTCAAGGTACGGGCGGAGCTTTTCGGCTAGTGCCAGCGGCGCCATCTTGGCGCTACGTGCGGCGGCCATGGCGACGTTGGTTGACCAGTCGCCGTTTTCCGGATCGGCAGGCTGCTCAAGCTTGAGGCCAGCCGGCAGTTCCGGCAGGATTTTGGCGTCCACGGCCTTGTCCAATGCGTCGTCGAGGGCTTGGCGGATCGTGGTCTGCAGCACGGCGGGAGCGTCCTTTGCGGGGTGGCGACGGGTGCTGAAGCCGCGTCGCAAATCCAGTTCAGTGTATCAGAGGGGGTGCGTATCCGACGCCGGTTCGGCGTACCACGGGGGCGTCGGCACCGCTTGTTCGTTGGGGAACAGCACTTCGATCCGGGCGCCGCGGCGGACGCCAAAGCGGTCCACCGCGCGGCCTCTGCAGAGACCGATTTCGATCGTGCCGAGCGCGCCAATCGTGGCCACCGCGTGCCCCTCAATGACGTCGGCGTAGGCGGCGCGGATGCCGCCGATCGGCTCTTCGCTTAAAAAAACTCGGGCCGTAGACCGTGCCGCCCCGATCGGCGCCGGCAGGTTGCTGACCAAATTGCCGAAACCATCGACGTGCAGAATCTGCCCTAGCCAACGAAACGGCTCGTGGGTCGGTGCCGGAATCTGCAGGAGTGCTACGTCTTCGGTGGGTGCGGCGATGGCTGAAATGTCGCCGCCTGCGGCAAGGTGCGCCGCTGCGGGCGCAAACCAGTCTCGGCCATCGAAGGTCGTCGTGCCGCCGGGCGCTGCCCGCCGTAGCGACCGGTCGAGTGCAAACACCCGGGCCTGGGGATGCCGCAAGGCGAAATGCAGGACACCCGAGTCGGGGCCAACGAACCACTGGCCCCAAGCTTCGACGGCGAGTCCGGCACGACTTGTACCGACATCGGGGTCGACGACGACCAAGTGAACGGTGCCCGACGGAAACGTGCGGCAGGCTGTAAGGACGGCCACGGCTCCAGCCAAGGCGTCGTGCGGCGTGAGTTCGTGGACGAGATCCACGATGCGTAGGTCGGGCGCCGACGACAGTAGCACACCCTTGAGGGCGCCCGTAAAGCCGTCGCGCCCGCCGTAGTCGGTCGTCAGTGTGACAAGGCGAGTCACCAGAGGATCGGGCCGCGCCCTCCCTCGATACGGTCGAGCATGGCATCGACCCACGAACTGCGCGCCGTCGCTGCAACCGGTTCGCCGGGCGCCGGCTCAATCTCGGGCTGACGGGCCAAGCTGCGCTGCAGGTACACGGACTCGGGCGAGCGGTTGACGGATAGGAGCACTTGGCGCACGCCAGCGTCCTCGACGATCTCTTCGACGATCATGGGCAGCCAGCGCCCCTGATGCTTGATCGTGATCCGCTCATTGACCGCATAGCGGCGTGTTTCGAGGGCTTCAACCTGGAGGTTGAGGCTCTTGCAGACGAAGACGGTCTTCAGGGCCGGGCTCCTTCTCGGTTACCCCTTGATTGTACCCCGCCGTGGTGGCCGGCGCACGCGATCGGCATCCGGCCGTCTGGCTGCAAAGGTGGGGTGGCTCTGGTATAGTGACAGTCGGCCGGGACCCGCGCGACGGTCCCCCGTGAACCCGGTCAGACCCGGAAGGGAGCAGCCGTAGCGGCGGGGTCGGGCGCCGCGGTCATCCCGGCCTTTTTTTTTGCTCCGCCCGCGCCGGGCGGTCCGGCTCGCGGAGGCCCCCGATGATTCCCGTCGCGCTTGCCCGCAAGTATCGGCCCCAGACCTTCGGCACGCTCGTTGGCCAAGAAGCGATCGCACGCACCGTGCAGAACGCCATCCGCAGCGGCCGCATTCACAGTGCGTATCTGTTTGCCGGCACACGCGGCGTCGGCAAGACGACGACGGCGCGGATTTTTGCGCGGTCGCTCAACTGCCGGCAAGGGCCAACCATCGAGCCCTGCGGCGTCTGCGACAACTGCATTGAAATCGCCGAGGGCCGCTCGATCGACGTGCAGGAAATCGACGCCGCCAGCCACACCAAGGTTGAAGAAACGCGCGATCTGCTGGCACGTGTCGCCTATGCGCCGGCCAAGGGCCGCTGGCGTGTGTTCATCATCGACGAAGCGCATATGCTGTCGAAATCCAGCTTCAACGCACTGCTGAAAACGCTGGAAGAACCGCCGCCGCACGCGGTATTCGTGCTGGCCACCACAGAGCCGCAGAAGATTCTCGACACCGTGCGCAGCCGCTGCATCGAGTTCGCGTTTCGGCGGATTCCGGCGGCGCGAATGGCCGAGAGCCTAGCCGAGATCCTCGGCCAGGAAGGGGTGGAATTCGAGCCGGCGGCGCTGGAGCGGATTGGTTTCGAGGCCGACGGTTCGATGCGTGATGCCCTGTCCCTGACCGATCAGGTGCTCGGCTACGCAGATGGCCGTCTAGATTCGGCTTCCGTCGAAGCCGCACTCGGTCTGACAGGGCGTGAGAGCGTCGTGCGGATGCTCGAAACCATCTTGCGCCGCGACCCGGCCGCCTTGTCGGCAGCGTGGCGCGAGGCGTGGCGGGGCGGCGCCGATCTGCGGCGCCTGGCGCTCGACCTGCTCGACGTCCTTCGTGACGTGATCGTCGCCCGCACACTGGGTGGACCCGGTGAAGGCTTTACGGTGCAACTGG
>CAZUAB010000009.1:2944-3625 GCA_964617795.1 uncultured bacterium | reverse complement strand
CGAGGCCGCCGGCTTGGCCGTCGCCGACCTGCACCGGCTGTTCGATCGTTTGCACCGTGCCGTCGTCGATCTCGAGCGCAGTCCACTGCCCGACGTGTTGCTCGAAACGGCGCTTCTGCGACTGGCGACACTGGAGCCGCTGGGGCGCCTTGAGGATCTGCTGGCGGGCGGTGCGCCGCCTGCCGCGGCGCCGACTGGGCGCCCGGCAGCGGCAACGCCTCCGGCGGCGCCCCAGGGGGCTCGTGCCGAGGCCGCACCGGAGCCGGCCGAAGCCCCGGCCCCTGTTGCCGGGCCTGCCAAGGCTGCGGCGCAACCTGCGACTCCCAACGAGTCGCCCACGACGTTGGGCGGCGGCGAGCTTGCGGACTGGATTGCCAGCTTGCTCGGTGAGATGCCGGCCCTGCGTCCGGCCCTTGCCGGTCGGCTGCAACTCGACGGTGCCCAGATACGGGTACCGACGACCGGCATCACGGCATTCGCCCGCAACCTCCTGCTCGCACGTCAAGCCGAGGCCGAAGAAATGCTTAGCCGTTTGGCTGGACGGCGCTTGGCTCTCGTGCTCGAAGATCGCCGCGCTGAACCCGGCCCGGATGCCGCGCACGCGGCATCCTCGGGCCAGGAGACGCTAGGCGGGGCGCCGCCGACACGCGATAAGCGGCGCTTGCTCGAAGATGAAGGCGT
>CAZUAB010000009.1:0-2934 GCA_964617795.1 uncultured bacterium | reverse complement strand
GCTCGTGACCGGCGCCTTCACCGATTTCGCCTACTGGCTGCTCGAGGCCTTTCCCGGGGCGGAGGTCATCGACATCCGCTGGTCGCAGTGACGCCGACTGTCGAGCGGCTGATTCAAGCGCTGCGCATGCTGCCGGGCGTCGGGCGCAAGACGGCTACACGCTACGCGCTGGCACTTCTGGCCGCCGATTCCGCCGAGGTGCAGCGCCTGTCCGAGCTGCTGCGCGAACTGCGCACCCGCGTCATCGCTTGCCCCGTCTGCCACACCTGGACCGAAGAGACGCCATGCGAGATTTGCCGCCGTCGGGGTGCAGAGGGACCGCTCTGCGTGGTCGAGCAGCCCGGTGATATGTTGGCCATCGAACGCACCGGCCGATTTCGCGGCGGCTACCACGTGTTGCATGGCGTACTCGATCCCATGTCCGGAATCGGAATGGCCGAACTAACGATCGACGCCCTGATCGCCAGGGTGCGAAACGGCCCTCATCCCGAATTGCTGCTCGCCCTGTCTCCGACCCGTGAAGGCGAGGCGACGAGCCGACTGATTGCAACGTTGCTGTCCGACTGTGACGTCCGTTTGACCCGCCTGGCGTATGGATTGCCGCTGGGTAGTCAGCTTGAGTATCTCGACGAAGGTACGCTGGCGCTGGCGCTGGAGTATCGTCGTGGATTCCCCGAGGGCCTCGTCGGCTAGGGCCGTTGGGCCGGTGTTCCAAAACGGAACACCCAGGCTGGCACGCTTGTTGCAATTGGACCTCCGTACCCTGCTGCACGCAGGAATGGAGGTCCACAATGCTTCACCGTACGTTCACGATCGCACTCGCCGCTGCACTGCTGATCCCCACGGGGGTATCGGCAGCGAACGGCCGCACCGCCATCGCCTCGGCGTCAGCCGGAATCCGCATTCGCGTGCTGGCGGCGCCAAGCGTCGTGGAGTCGACGACAGCACTGCGGACGCTTCCAGCAGTGTCCGCACCCGGCGCTGAACGTGAACTCGAAGGCGTCGGTACGCTGCGGACCCTTGAAGTTCGCCTGGGTGATGCGCCACCGCGTGCCCCGCAATGAGACAGTGGTGATGGCACAGGTTTTGCTACTGGGTAGCTGGGTAGCTGGGTAGCTGAGTAATTGGGACGAATACCGAACGATGAACGCCAGGAGGCTTACCATGATCCGCCGCAGCACCAGACTTGAGATGCTCAGTTTGCTCGGAGCCATTCTGGTCGTTGCCGACGCCGGCGGCATGATCCCCGGTACCCGTAGCGAGGCCCGTCCGACCGAAACAGCGACGTCCTCCTGGGTGCAATTGACGGGTGATGCGGCGTCCATTGAGCGCCTCAATGACACACTCAGCCGCGACCTCGAAGCTGCCTTTGCGGCGCCGCAGGTCGGCACACACATCGATTCAAGGCGGACGCGGGCCGGGCGCTGAGTCGCCACCATGCGGTTGCGTTTCGCCGCGGGGGGTTGCACGACAAGCGCTACTCCGCTATATTCGTCAGTTTGGGCGGCGCCTTCGCCGCGGCACACGGAACTCAGTGCGGTTCCAGAGAGGAAGCTCTGACGTGGCGGGGCGCGTGCTCGTCATCGACGACGATGCGGCAATCCGGCGCCTGCTGGGCCGCTATCTGGGGTCACTCGGCTTCGAGACGATCGAAGCGGGGGATTGTGGCGAAGGTCTGCGCGCCGTACAAAAAGAGCACGAGTCACTCGATTTGGTGTTTGTTGACTACCAGCTTCCCGACGGTACCGGTCTTGAACTTTTGCCGCAGATTTTGGCAGTGGACCGCGGTTTGCCGATCATCATGCTCACGGGCTTCGGGTCGGTCGCCTTGGCGACCCGGGCCGCGCATCTGGGCGCCGTCGACTTCGCCGAAAAACCGATCAATTTGCAGGAGCTGACGCCTTTGGTGCAGCGGGCGCGCACGAGTCGCCTGCTCGAGCGTCGTCTCGAATCCTTGGCAGGGCGCCACGGTGACGCCTTCCGGCCGATCGTTACCCAAGATGTCGGCATGGACCAGGTACTGGGCATGGCGGCCAAGGTGGCCCCGACCGACGCTGCAGTCCTCTTGATGGGCGAGAGCGGCACGGGCAAGGAGCTTTTTGCCCGTGCGATTCACGGCGCATCGGCGCGTGCGGGCGGCCCTTTTGTCGCGCTCAATTGCGCAGCAATTCCCGCCGAACTCTTGGAGAGTGAACTGTTCGGCCATCGTCGCGGAGCCTTCACTGGCGCCAATGAAGATCGTACCGGCCGCTTTGAACAGGCACGTGGCGGTACACTTTTTCTTGATGAAATCGGCGACATGGCGCCGGCCCTGCAGGCCAAGGTGCTCCGCGTGCTGCAAGAGCGCACCGTGACACCGCTAGGCGGCGACCGCGAGCGTGCTGTTGATGTTCGCATCGTCGCAGCGACCCATCGAGACCTCAAGGCCATGGCGGCCAAGGGTGATTTCCGCGAAGATCTCTGGTTCCGGCTGGCGGAGTTTCCGCTCGAAATCCCGGCACTACGGGAGCGGCGGGGCGACGTCCCGCTATTGGCGCAGCGCCTGCTGGCCGATGCCGTCGCCGCCGGTATCGGCTTGGGCGGCGTCGCACCTGCCGTGATCGAGGTTCTTGAGGGCTGGTCCTGGCCCGGCAACGTACGTGAACTGCAGAACGTCGTCCGTCGTGCTGCCATTTTGGCCGGCGGCGATGTCATCAGGCTGGAGCATCTGCCGTCGGATCTCCTGGCTGCGGCCCGTGTCGATCTGCAGCCGGCTGCTGCGCCGGAGATGTCCGGGGCCACATCACCGGCACTCGTGCCGGACTGGTCGTGCGCCGACGACGTTTGGTCGATGGAGCGGCTTGAAGAGGCGGCCATTCGCCGTGGCTACGAAGTCTGCGAGGGCAACGTTACTCAGCTCGCGCAGCGCCTGGGGATCGGCCGCACCACCCTTTA